>JACMNZ010000345.1 GCA_014378285.1 Pseudopedobacter sp. | reverse complement strand
TTAATGATAGGCCATTTTTCTGCCAGGTATAGAGATTTATCTCCCTTATTAATGGAAGCTAAAGAAATATTTCCAGAAACTTATTTGGCTATAGAAGGCGAAACTTTTATAATTTAATTTTTTGTGTCAGGCATCGTCCGATTAAAAATCTTATAATCGGCATAAAAAGTCCCAAAAGGAATTAAAGAAGCTAAAAAAGCCCAAAACATAGTAACCAAGCTCCACTTGTTGATGTAAGAAACTTGTAAAACTAAAAGGACATAGGTTATAAAAAGTACACCATGCGCCAAACCAACTACATAATTAGGAAAAGGCATCAAAAATTGATACTTTAAAACCATTGTTAATCCCAAAAGCAAAAAGGAACATCCCTCTAAAAAACCTACAATCCTTAATCTGCCTAAAGGCGATTTCATTAAATCAATCATTATTAGTCTTTTTCTAAAATTTCTTGCACTCTACCAACTTGTCCATCATCCAGCATTACTTTTATACCCCTATGATGTTTGGGTGCACTTGTTAGTAATCTTTTAATAATTCCTTCTGTTAAAACGCCTGTTCGTTGGTCTTTCTTTAAAACGATGTTAACTAACATCCCAGGTTTTATATTTGCTCTTACTGTTCCGTCCATTTTATAGTTTTAATTGAGTACCAATTTCACAAACTTTTTGTGGAGGTAGGTTAAAATAAGTCGTAATTCTTTCTGAATTTCTACTCATAAAATCAAACAAAGTTTCTCTCCAAGGGTTCATGCCGGTGTCTTTTGTGATGACAATTGTTTCTTTCCCAAGAAAATAAGTAATGTCATCTATATTATCAATTACTTTTAATTCATTTAAAAGTTTTACCAGAGTAGGAATATCAGGTTGGGTCATATAGCCATAAAGCGCAATAACTTGAAAAATATTTTCATTTAGTTTTTTTAATTCCAGATTTTCTTTTAAGTCCACATAGGGAACGTTTGAAATCTTGATATTCATAATGATAACCTGCTTATGAATTACTTTGTTGTATCTAATATTATTTACTAATGTTGGAGGCGTTCCATTTGGATTAGCAGTTAAGAAAAATGCGGTTCCAGGTACAACATGACTCACGTTTTTTTTATAATAACCCAAAAATTTATCAATCGGGTCAGTTAATTTGGTTAATTGAATACGTAATAATCTTCTTCCTTTATACCAAGTAGTCATCATGGTGTAAATCAAAATCCCCACAACTAGAGGAAACCAACCACCATCAGGAACTTTAATGATATTTGCATAAAAAAAACTTAAATCAATGATGATGAATAAAACCGTAATGGCTAAGGAAATACTAAAATTCCATTTCCAAAGTCTGGTCATGGCGTTGAAAGCCAATATGGTAGTAATAACCATAGTAGTGGTAACAGCAACACCATAAGCAGCGGCTAAATTACTAGAACTCTTGAAAGAAAATACCAAGGCAATAGTGGCGATAAACAACATCCAGTTGATTTGTGGAATATAAATTTGGCCTTTTTCTTTTGCAGAAGTATGTATTACATTAAATCTTGGTAAATAACCTAGCTGTATTGCTTGATGAGTAAGACTGAACGCCCCAGTGATTACTGCCTGTGAAGCAATAATGGTTGCCATTGCAGATAAAATTACCAAAGGATATAAAGCCCAATTTGGAGCCAAGTAATAAAATGGATTTGCTGCTAAAGTAGGGTTTTGTAAAATCAATGCCCCCTGCCCCATGTAATTTAATACCAAGCAAGGCAAAACAACAAAAAACCAACCTAGCCTGATGGGCTTTCTTCCAAAATGCCCCATATCTGCATATAGAGCCTCTCCACCTGTAACAACTAAAAACACAGCTCCTAAAACCAGTATACCCGCAAAGCCATGTAGTTGAAAGAAATCAACCGCATAAATAGGGTTGAGCGCTTTTAAAATAGTTACATTTTTGAGGATGGCGGAAATCCCTAAAATCCCTAAAACTATAAACCAAATTAATATAATTGGTCCAAATATTTTGCCTACTCCAGCAGTTCCTTTTTTCTGAAAAAAAAACAGAAAGAATAGAATAACAACTGTAAATGGGATTACATAAGGTTCAAACAAAGGAGTTGCAATTTTTAAACCTTCCATTGCACTTAACACCGATATAGCTGGTGTTATGATGCCATCTCCATACAATAATGCAGCACCAAATAAACCCAGGGTCAAAATAATTAAATAATTACTACCTTTCTTTTTAGGGAGCACTAACTCCATCAAAGCCATTATACCACCTTCACCTTTATTATCTGCCCTCATTACTATTAATAAATATTTGATACTGATAACGAATATTAAAGACCAAAAAATAAGGGATAAAACTCCAAAAACGTTGATCTCATTTACCGTCATCCCATGTTTACCAAAAAAACATTCTTTCATGGCGTAAAGCGGGCTAGTACCTATATCTCCAAAAACAATTCCTAAAGCACTTAAAGTAATTAATGCTAATTTGGATTTTCCCTGGGTTACTTCTGTCATAATTTTTATTTTATTTTTAAGATTAACTTGCGTTTCTAGCCGTAAATGGTGTTTCCTGTTGGTTGCTACACAATTTTATCCTTTATATATATACCGGCAAGTTATATCCTTACAATATTAATTCTTTATTTATTTGGTTAATTACTGATTCTCTAGTAACTAATTCCGCCTTTCTGAAATCTTTTGTGTTTGACTAAGACAACAATTTAAATTTACCATACTTGTTTGCATAAAACAAAAAAAGCCTAAGTAATTTAATACTCAGGCTTTCAAATATTCGTCCAAAAAAAGGATTATCCTAATTTTGCCTTTAAATTCTCATCAATTGCGGCTAAGAAGTCCTCAGTATTTAAGTAATCCTTTAGAGTTACTTTATTGCCATAGATACATACAGCTAAATCCTTGGTCATTTTACCACTTTCAACAGTATCAATACAAACCTGCTCTAAAGTTTGGCAAAAATTAACCAATTCATGGTTTCCATCTAACTTACCTCTAAATTCTAAACCTCTTGTCCATGCAAAAATAGATGCAATTGGATTAGTTGAAGTAGCTTTTCCGTTTTGGTGATCTCTGTAATGGCGAGTTACCGTTCCATGTGCTGCTTCGGCTTCCATTGTTTTACCATCTGGTGTAATCAAAACAGAAGTCATTAATCCTAAAGAACCAAAACCTTGCGCTACGGTGTCAGACTGAACGTCGCCATCATAGTTTTTACAAGCCCAAACAAAGTTACCGTTCCACTTTAAGGCAGAAGCAACCATATCATCAATTAAACGATGCTCATAAACAATACCAGCATCATCATATTGTTTCTTAAACTCATTTTGATAAATCTCTTCAAAAATATCCTTAAAACGACCATCATATTTTTTAAGAATGGTGTTTTTTGTAGATAAATACAACGGCCATTTTTTACTTAAAGCTTGGTTAAAACAAGCCCTTGCAAAACCGTAAATACTTTCATCTGTGTTGTACATCGCTAAAGCAACACCATCTCCTTTAAAGTTAAAAACCTCAAAAGATTGTGATTCACCTCCATCTTCTGGCTCAAATTTGATGGTCAGTTTACCTTTACCTTTAGTTAAGAAATCAGTAGCCTTATATTGATCACCAAAAGCATGACGACCAATGCAAATAGGGGCAGTCCAATTTGGCACCAAGCGAGGAATATTACTCATTACAATAGGCTCACGGAAAACAGTACCATCCAAAATATTACGGATAGTCCCGTTTGGCGAACGCCACATTTGCTTTAATCCAAATTCTTTTACCCTAGCTTCATCCGGGGTGATAGTTGCGCACTTAATACCAACTCCGTATTGTTTAATCGCATTTGCGGCATCAATAGTAACTTGATCATCTGTCTCATCACGATATTCCATCCCTAAATCAAAATATTTAATATCTAAATCAAGGTAAGGAGTTATCAATTTATCTTTTATAAACTTCCAGATAATTCTGGTCATTTCATCGCCGTCTAGTTCTACAACAGGATTAGCTACTTTAATCTTATTCATAATTTAATTGTTTTCTACTACAAAATTTCAAGAATTGCAAATATAAGTTTTTGATTTTTAAACCCGAACCCTCACATAAAATATGTGTTAATTTTTTGGAATTATATTAAAAAAACTACAATTGGCATATTTATAGCAATACTTTTAAAAGACCAATAAATTAAAAATCATGAAAAACGAAAAAAAAAATAATCATAATGATAGCTTTAAAAGAAACGGAGAATCTAACCTTGCAGATAATGAAGCTAAAAATCTTAAATATAACGAAGAAGAGAATAGCTATGAGTTAGACGTAGAATCTGATGATCCCGATTATAAACATCCAGACCCTTATGATACCGCGGCGGATGATGGGGAAGATATGGATTCTGATTGGGACGAAGCAAATCCTTATGTAGGTGACGAGTACGAAAAAGATCATTCCTTAAAAGATGATTTAAACAATTTAGGAATGCACAAAACAGATGCAGATCATTTGAAGATTAGTAAACGTGATGAAAAAAACAGTCATGTACCGGAAGATGATAGAGACGATTTAGACGAAGAAGGCTATCCAAAAAATAAATAGAAAAAGGGTGTTGCCGTTGAAAAATCGGCCCACGTTTTTCCGCTGTATCTTTTAATTTGTTATCCTTCGGCTTCGCTCAGGACGACAAATTAAAAGGATGTCGCTTCAATCGTTAACACAAAAAAGGCAACCAATAAAGTACTTTTCTTATCATTTAAAATCCGCCAACTATTTGCGCTCTGCAGATAGAAGTTGTCTAAGCCAGGATTTTCAGGATAGATGGATTTTCAGGATTTTAGGACAACAAATAAATTTTCACCAATCAACTCTGTGAACTTTACGCCCTTTGTGGTTAAAAAATTTCTGAACCAGGATTTTCAGTATATCAGAATTTTTAGGATAATGTAGTTTTAAACTTATATATTCTCCATCCAACTCCGTCAACTTTGCGGTTATAAGAAAACAAATCTCAATTAAAGAATTTAATCCAAATCCAAATTAAAAACCTTTCTAAAATCATCCAACTTAGGGTTTTTATCCAGCAAGTGCTGATATTTATCCTTAGAAGTATACAGCTTTTTTTCTTGGGGTTTATCTACAATAATGGTTTCAAGGTTAATCTGGAAGTTTTTTAAGGTGGTTCTTAAATGATTCATTAAATCAACTTTTTCATACAAAAGCTCATCAACCAAAATTTTGCTTTCCACTTGCAATTCCACATGAAAGTTATCTTTTAAAATAGGAGTGTAGTTATCCATTAATGCAGACAGCTTCATCTTATTCTGCATTTTCATCTTGATAGAATATTTAGACCAAACCTCTAAAAATTCCTCTTTAGAAAAAGGGTTTATCTCAATACCTGTTAACTCAACTTTTTTAACCTCTTTTTCTTCTTCAGATTTTATGCTATTAGGATCCTTTAAATTTGGAATTAAAGTACTCCCTAATTTAGAGATTAAAGATTTCGGATTAATCGGCTTTGCATCAACAACTTTATCTTCTTTTAAAGCGACAGTTTCCAGTACTTTAGGTTCAGTTTCAAAAACCTTTAATATCGGTTTTACTGATCCATTGGCGATTTCTGGGAGCTTAACATCTTCTTTAACTGCTAATTTTTCAGGTTTTTTTTTTAACTGCTCAGCAATTTGCTGAACATTTTCTGATTGGCTCAATCGTAAAGCCTGTGCCAAATGACTTATTTTTATCAGCGTTAGCTCTACCTGTAATCTTTGGTTTTTACTTATCCTATAATTCAGGTCACATTGGTTGGCAATGTTTAAACCACTGATCAAAAAAGATGCAGGAGATTTCTTGGCCTGCTCTAAATATTTCTGTTTAATAGTATCGCTAACCTCCAATAATTTTACTGTGGTAGCATCTTTGCAAATCAACACGTTTCTTAAATGTCCTGCCAAACCTGTTATAAAATGGTTTCCATCAAAACCATTATTTAAAACCTCATCAAATAACAGTAAGGCACCAGCAGTATCTTGATTCAATAGTTGATCTGTAAGCTTAAAATAATAATCGTAATCTAAAATATTTAAGTTATCAATAACCGCTTGGTAGCTCAACTCCCTGTTAGAAAAACTAACAATCTGGTCAAACATAGATAACGCATCACGTAAACCACCATCCGCTTTTTGTGCAATCAGGTGTAAACCATCAGCATCAAACCTCACATCCTCTTTTACCGCAATGCTAGCCAAATGCTTGGCCATATCATCTACCCTGATCCTATTAAAGTCAAAAATCTGGCACCTGGATAATATAGTAGGTAAAATTTTATGTTTTTCTGTTGTGGCCAATATAAAAATGGCATAACTAGGTGGTTCCTCTAAAGTCTTTAAAAATGCGTTAAAGGCACTTTGCGAAAGCATGTGCACCTCATCAATAATATATACCTTATACTTCCCAGCTTGTGGCGGTATCCGAACCTGTTCAATTAAGCTCCTAATATCATCAACCGAATTATTAGAAGCCGCATCCAGCTCATGTACATTAAAAGAATTTCCATTTTGGAAAGATTTACAACTATCACAAACCCCGCAGGCCTCATTCTGTTCCGTTAAATTAGTACAGTTGATGGTTTTTGCCAATATACGGGCACAGGTAGTTTTTCCAACCCCTCGTGGCCCACAAAACAGAAAAGCTTGCGCTAATTGATTATTCTTGATGGCGTTTTTTAATGTATTGGTAATATGCTGTTGCCCAACAACGCTATCAAACAAAACCGGTCTATACTTCCTTGCAGAAACAATAAAATTTTCCATCGCTGCTAAATTAGAAAGATGTTCGCGTTAAAGCAATTTTTTAAAATTTATGTGGATAAAACGGTATACCCTTTTTCTGGTATTTTTCACATATACATAGTTATACATATTTATTACCGATTAATAATTACCACATTTGGAGAAACATTAACCAAATGATACAGGTCAAAATAATTTTTAAGCTAATAATAGGATTTATTCTCTATTTAAAAAACGATATCGCTCGGTTAAAATAATTTGTTCTCTCCCAAAGACAATTAGTCTTTATTTTTTCGAATAGGTGTGTAAAAAGCGGTGGGTTTCCCAAACCTTAACCGCTTTTGTTTTTTAATGCCCCCAGATATAGAAAAAAATAAATAATAAGGGCGTTTTAACAATCCGCCAGTTGGCGGATATATCTTTTTTTTGAAAAAGAAAAAAAGGATGCTATTTCAATCGTTAATGCAAATTCCCATTATAATAAAAAATTGAGTTAGCCCATCCATTAACCCTAAAACCCTCAAACAAAAAAACTACCCCTTAAGGCAGCTATAAAATTTGATTCTATACTATAAGACTTAATTGGTTTCTCTTCTACCAACATCACCCCTGTAGTTGCCAATTCTGCTATAACCAAATAACCTGATAAGGTTGTAATGATAATCAGAAGTAATATTGGACTAGCTAAAACCGCTTTGCCTAAACCGCCTAAATGATAAACCAATCTTATTAAAGAATCTCAGTTAGTCGCTTTGGTATGCCCCTTTACACTCACCTGTTCAACTATTTTTTTATATTTAAAATTTTTATAGTGAATTTTCCCGTATTCAGTCATACGCCACTATAAAAAATCTACCTGTAGTTTGATTAATTCTGATCCAGAACTTGATTCCAATTTTATCGAGTTCGCCTTATCCTTTAAGGAGTTCACTTCTTTTTGAATACTCCTAAAATCCTGATTCAATTCCTCTATAAACCAAGCAATGATACACAGCATCACATAAACCAAAGTTCCTATTAATACAAAACGATTGAATTTATCATTTTTATTTTGGTTATGTGCCGGGTTAAAAAACGAAATGAATATTAGTAATTAAAGCGTTCTTTTTTATTGTTAAATACTTTAAGTAACCTTGTAAAGGATGTTTATGTAGTTAAGCACTGCAATAGCATTCTATTATAAAAACGCTAACAAAAAATATTTATAGAATGACTTATTTAAAAAGCAAAAGAACTTTGGCCTTAATTTATATTCTTACGCTTTTGGGTTTAACCCCATCTTATGGTCAGAAAATTAATGCCAATATCGTAAAGCATCCTTCAAATTCCAGCAAAAACGTAAATTATGTCAGCAATAACGGAGAATTAAATCCAAGCTATTTTGTAAAGCTTCCAGTAGGTAGTATTACCGCAGGGGGCTGGTTAAAACATTTTTTAGAATTGCAAAAAGAGGGTCTTACTGGGAATTTGGGGGAAATAAGTATCTGGCTATCTAAAGAAGATAATGCTTGGTTAAATAAGGAAGGTAAAGGGAAGTATGGTTGGGAAGAATTGCCTTATTGGTTAAAGGGTTACGCTAATATCGGTTATATGTTAAAAGACAAAAAGATGATCAAAGAATCTGAATTTTGGATCAATGCGGTTTTGAATAACCAAAGAGATAATGGAGATTTTGGGCCAATGAATTTTAGAGATGGCAAGAGAGACCTTTGGGGAAATATGCCCATGTTATGGTGTTTAGAGTCCTATTTTGAATATACCCAAGATAAAAGAGTTTTACCTTTTATGACCAAGTACTTTAAATGGCAATTGAGTTTAAATGATGATCAATTTTTAGAAGATTATTGGGAAAAAAGTAGGGGTGGAGACAATATAAGAAGTGTTTATTGGCTTTATAATCGAACAGGGGATTCTTTCTTGCTTGATTTGGCTACAAAAATTGATAAGAACACAGCCGATTGGAGACAAAAGAATAATCTCCCTAATTGGCATAATGTTAATATTGCCCAAAGTTTTAGAGA
>JACMNZ010000344.1 GCA_014378285.1 Pseudopedobacter sp. | reverse complement strand
TGGATCTTTTCCAAACAGCAACAATGCAGGATTCTCCAACAACTGTTTTACTGTAACTAAAAACCCTACAGATTCTCTGCCATCAATAACTCTATGATCATAACTTAAAGCCACATACATCATTGGCCTTATAACCACCTGTCCGTTTATTGCCATTGGCCGCTCCACAATATTATGCATACCAAGTATTGCACTTTGGGGAATATTAATAATAAGCGTACTCATCATTGGGCCAAAAATGCCACCATTTGTTTTGGTAAACGTTCCGCCACTCATTTCTTCAGTAGTAAGTTTATTGTTTTTTGCTTTTGTAGCCAGCTCAACTACAGCGGCTTCAACACCTGCCATACTTAAACTTTCTGCATTACGAATAACCGGTACAACCAAACCTTTCGGCGCACTCACTGCAATAGATATATCACAATAGTCATGATACAAAATGTTTTCTCCATCCAAGTAAGCATTTACTGCAGGGAACTTTTGTAAAGCATAGCAACATGCCTTTGTAAAGAAACTCATAAAGCCCAAATTAACACCATGCTGCTCTTTAAATTTATCTTTCGATTTTTTTCTGATATCCATAATGGCCGTCATATCCACTTCATTAAAAGTGGTAAGCATGGCTGTAGTATTTTTAGCTTCTACAAGTCTTCGGCTGATGGTTTTGCGAAGGTTACTCATTTTTTCAGGACGCTCATTTCTGCTAAACATGGTTGCCGCTGGATTTCGTCCTGGGTTGTTCAAGGCCTCCAATACATCTTGCTTAACAATTTTACCATTTTCGCCTGTTGCTGTTATTTTATTACTGTCAACTTTTCTATCTGCAATAATAGCTGCTGCAACAGGTGTAGCTTTTACATCATTTTTGGGTTCAGTATTTTCTACCTTTTTAGGTTCAGTATTTTCTACCTTTTTAGGTTCAGTATTTTCTTCAGGAAATTCTTTGTTTTCTTTTGTCGGTTCTTCCCGTTTTTGTTCAACTTTAGTTTCAGCAGCAGAAGGTTTTGCTGCATCCGTATCTATACTGCAAACTACATCTCCAATAGCCAGCGTATCCCCTTCTTTGGCTACATGTTTTACAACACCGGCCTGCTCTGCATTTACTTCAAACGTGGCTTTTTCACTTTCCAGTTCAGCAATTACTTCATCTCTATCTGCAAAATCTCCATCATTTTTTAGCCATTTTACAAGCGTTACTTCGTTTATGCTTTCTCCAACGGTAGGAACTTTAATATCGATAGCCATTAAAATCGTTTTATTTTTTGCGAATTTCGGATAAAATTATCATTCCTTTCAAATAGATTGTTTTTTGAGTTTTGAGTTTTTAAAAGTTACGTTTTTGGTAAAATGACTTGAAGGTTTTAAATATTAAAAATAAAAAAAAAGTTCACGTTACATTTTTATCTATACTTGCACATTACAAGAATTTAATAATTTAGAAATGAGTAAGAAAGTTTTATACACTTTAGAATATCCTGTACGTAGTTCTCCCGGTATTTTATATGATTTTTTAAGTAGTGCTTCTGCGCTACAAGAGTGGTTTGCAGATAAAGTTGATGACAGAGACGGCATTTACACTTTTGGATGGAACGGAACCGATGAAAAAGCTGAAGTGTTGGAAAGAGAAGACAATAAACATATTCGCTACAGGTGGTTAAACGGCCCTAAAGATGAGTACTTCGAATTTAAAATCGAAAAATCAGAAGTTACTAACCAGACCATTTTAATTATTACCGATTTTGCGGAAAAGAAAGATATTAAAGACCAGACCCAACTTTGGGAATATCAGGTTAAAGATCTTTTTCACCGAATAGGTAGTTAAGTTGTAATGAG
>JACMNZ010000050.1 GCA_014378285.1 Pseudopedobacter sp. | reverse complement strand
CATACTTACCGGCAAAAATTAGTTCGCCGCCTAAAGTTCCTGCTTCTGGGCCAATATCAATCAAATAATCGGCTGCTTGCATCATTTCTTCTTCATGCTCAACAACTAAAACAGTGTTGCCAACATCTCTCAAAGATTTTAGAACACCAATTAATCTATTGGTATCTTTTGGGTGTAAACCAATGCTCGGCTCATCCAAAACATAAACAGAACCAACTAAAGAACTTCCTAATGAAGTTGCCAAATTAATCCTTTGAGATTCTCCGCCAGATAAAGTGTTGGATAAACGGTTTAAAGTCAAATACCCCAAACCAACCTCGTTTAGAAATAAAATCCGACTTTTAATTTCTAGAATTAATCTTTTTGAGATCTGCTGTTGCTGTTCGTCCAATTTTAAATCATCAAAAAATGGTAAGGCTTTTTTTAACGGCATCAATACAATTTCTGTTATAGAATGTCCATCAATCTTTACATAATTGGCGTCTTGGCGCAATCTACTTCCCATACAATCTGGGCAATCTGTTTTTCCGCGGTAGCGAGAAAGCATTACCCGATATTGGATTTTATAAGTTTGTTCTTCTAAAAATTTAAAAAACTCATCTAGTCCTTTAAAATATTTATTTCCTGTCCACAATAACTTCTTTTCTGCCTTAGTAAGCTGATTAATAGAGCGATGTATTGGGAAATCAAATTTGATGGAAGCTTTAATTAATACGTCTGCCCATTCTTTCATTTTTTCGCCACGCCAAGGCGCAATGGCACCATCATAAACCGATTTAGATTTATCAGGGATAACCAAATCCTCATCAATCCCAATCACTTTTCCAAAACCCTCACATTTTGGGCAAGCACCAAAAGGATTATTAAAGCTGAAAAAATTAGGCGTCGGTTCTTCAAATTTCATCCCATCCAACTCAAATCTATCAGAGAAATGTTTGCGTTCTCCCTCAAAATCAATATAACAGTCACCTTTACCCTCAAAAAATGAGGTCTGTACTGAGTCGCCCATGCGGCTAACCGTTTCATCCTCTTTGTTGGTAACAATCCTATCAATCAAAATCAGGATTTCATGCTCATCAGTAATTTCTTTGTTTTCAATACTTTCATCTTCTAAAACTTCTTCTACTTTTTTAATTTCACTACCAATCACCACTCTAGAAAAACCTTTTTGTAACAAAACAGCCAATTCTTCTTTCAAAGTTCTTTGATTGTGCGGGTAAAGTGGGCAAAGTATGGTAACGGTACTTTCCTCTGGCAAAGCCAATAGATAATTGACCACATCCGTAACCGAATCTTTTTTCACTTGCTTCCCAGAAATGGGCGAAATCGTTTTTCCAATCCTACTAAAAAGTAGTTTTAAATAATCATAAATCTCTGTAGAAGTACCGACAGTAGAACGTGGATTAGAGGTAATTACCTTTTGCTCAATAGCAATTGCAGGCGCAATTCCTTTTATATAATCAACATCGGGCTTGTTCATGCGGCCCATAAATTGACGGGCGTAAGAAGAAAGACTTTCTACATAACGGCGCTGTCCCTCTGCATAAAGCGTATCAAAAGCAAGGGAAGATTTCCCCGAACCCGACATACCAGTTATCACAACCAATTGGTTTTTAGGTATCGCAACATCAATATTTTTTAAATTATGCACTCTCGCACCTTTAATCAAAATGTTTTTTTGCGGGTCTAAATCTTCTAATTTCATCATTTTCCTCTAAGCTTCTGTTCTTAAACCAATAAAATGTTTATTGATTTAATTTTGCAAAAATAGGGCTATTAATCCATAATAATTAAGGCTCGGCAAAAATGGAAGTGATATAAAGCGGTGATAGTAAAAAAATGAGATTCATATTAATTAGGAAAATATTTTGAGCGTTTTCCGCCAGCTGGCGGAGCGAACTATTTATTACAATCTTTTTGTGAAAAACATAAAAGCCTGTCCCACCACTATCGGACATTTTCATTGCTATCCCTAACGCAAACCAAAGTCGCTTAAAAATTGTCTGACCATGATTTTCAGGAATAAAGGATTTCTAGGATTCTTGTATTATGGAAAATAGTGGTCTCAAAAATATTTCTTAAAGGAATATTGAGTTTCATGAGGACACGAACCTTGGCTATAAAACCAATGTTTTATGATTGTTTTTAGTTTTTTATCGCGAGTTATCT
>JACMNZ010000343.1 GCA_014378285.1 Pseudopedobacter sp. | reverse complement strand
TTTAATGCTAGTTGAGAAGACTCATACCAGAAACTATAATTACCCGAATAGATATTCATTTTGCTAAAGTCGATATCTACAATATGCGTACAAACGGTATCTAAAAAGTGCCTATCGTGAGAAACCACCAAAACTATATTCTGATAATCTGCCAAGAAATTCTCCAACCAACCAATAGTTTCAATGTCCAAATCGTTGGTAGGTTCATCTAAAATCAAAATATCTGGATTACCAAAAAGAGCTTGTGCAAGTAAAGCCCTTACTTTTTCATTACCGTCTAATTCTTTGATGAGTTTATAATGTTTGTCTTCAGAAATCCCTAAGTTGCTTAACAAAGTAGCTGCATCATTTTCAGCATTCCAGCCATTCATTTCTGCAAAGATATTCTCTAATTCACCCGCTCTATTTCCATCAGCTTCAGAAAAATCTTCTTTCATGTAGATCGCATCTTTTTCTTTCATGATGCTGTATAATTCTTTCCAGCCCATCATTACGGTCTCCAATACGGTTATTTCATCAAAAGCATAATGATTTTGATTTAAAACAGCCATACGCTCGCCGGGTGTAAAACTTACCGAACCGCTAGTTTGGTCAACCTCACCAGCCAATATTTTCATAAATGTAGACTTCCCTGCGCCATTTGCTCCAATAACTCCGTAGCAATTTCCTTGTGTAAATTTGAGGTTAACGTCCTCAAACAATGTACGTTTTCCAAAACGTAATGATAAATTTGATACTGTAATCATAATTGTTGCAAAGGTAAGGTTTATAGCTCAAAATAAATATGGATTGATTGTAAAACAGGTGAATAAAAAAGCATTCAATAAATTAAATATTAATATCAATATATATGTGTTTTTGCTTTTATAAAAAAGATAAATTGCATTTTGCAGCAGATATATATTCTGAAAATTAAATTAATTCAAACAATTTTGGTTCTCAATTATTTCTTTGATTAATGGGCTATAAAAGTTTAAGAGATTGCGTTAACGACCTAGAAAAACATGGTCATTTAATTAGGATAAAAGAAGAAGTTGACCCTTATTTGGAGATGTCATCTATTCATTTGCGGGTTTATGAAAATAAAGGACCAGCACTTTATTTCGAGAATATTAAAGGCAGTAAATTCCCAGCTGTTTCAAATTTATTTGGCAGCATTGAGCGAAGTAAATTTATGTTTAGGGATAGCTTAGACAAAATAAAAACCCTTGTTGAGCTTAAGAATGATCCAATAAAAGCTGTTAAAAATCCATTAAAATATGCTTCCGTTGCGCTAACTGCTTTATCGGCTTTGCCTATGAAAGTTGGTAGAAGAAATGCAGCAATTAGTTTTGGTAAATGTAAGATTAGTGATATTCCACAAATTATAAATTGGCCAATGGATGGTGGTCCGTTTGTGACTATGCCTCAGGTTTATACTGAAGATATTGATAATAAAGGTATTATGAATGCCAATTTGGGTATGTACCGAATCCAATTGGCAGGAAACGATTATATCTTAAACGAAGAAATCGGACTTCATTATCAGCTACACAGAGGGATTGGTGTTCATCAAACCAAAGCAAACGCTAAAAACCAACCTTTAAAAGTTAGCGTTTTTGTAGGTGGCCCGCCTTCACACCCTTTAGCGGCTGTAATGCCATTGCCAGAAGGTTTATCAGAAATGACTTTTGCTGGAGCTTTAGGAAACAGAAGATTTAGATATTTTTATGATGAAGAAGGTTTTTGCATTTCTGCAGATGCCGATTTCGTGATTACAGGAACTGTTGAGCCTATGGCAAATAAACCGGAAGGTCCTTTTGGTGATCATTTAGGTTACTACAGTTTAAAGCATCCTTTTCCACTGTTAAAAGTTCATAATGTTTATCATAAGAAAGATCCAATTTGGAGTTTTACAGTTGTAGGGCGACCACCACAAGAAGATACCAGTTTTGGAGAATTGATTCATGATATTACGGGAGCGGCAATTCCAAAAGAAATTCCAGGATTACATGCCGTAAATGCTGTTGATGCAGCGGGAGTTCATCCTCTGTTGTTTGCTATTGGCAGCGAAAGATATACTCCTTATTTAAAAGGAAGAAAACCGCAAGAAATCATCACTATCGCTAATCATATTTTAGGGAAAAGTCAACTCAGTTTGGCTAAATACCTTTTTATATGTGCCAAAGAAG
>JACMNZ010000342.1 GCA_014378285.1 Pseudopedobacter sp. | reverse complement strand
TTCCATCTGCACCTGATGCACCGCCAGCTCCAGCACCAACATCATTCCATTGTGTACCGTCCCAATAGTTAAATCTAGTAGTGGTTGTATTATAAATTAACAATCCTGCTGATGCCGTAGCATTATTTAAAAGAGGAGTTAGAGTAGTTCTTTGAGCTGCGGTTAACCGAGGGAAAAGAACGCCCTTTGAAGTAGAGGTTACATCTAAAGCAGCGTTTGAATAAGGTGTTAAAGTGCCTACACCAACCGAACCATTTGTTTGTGCCTGTACAAAATGAGACAACATTAAAAAACCAGCCACAATGCCCAACCTTTTCAAGTTTAGTATAATACTGAGGATCTTATTTTTTTGTATTTTTTTTTCCATCGATTTTAAAAGTTATCAACGTAGAGTTATAAACATTCTTAACAATAATTAATTGGTTGACTTATTGTTTAAACAAAGATTATTTATAAAAGTATAAACAATTGTAAAAGTTTTCCACAATATGTTGTTAACATCATTAATCAAAAAACCGATTAGTCTTTTACACTTATTTAATTACTTTAGTGTTCGATTAACAATTATCAATTATGACACTTAATAATAATGATTTAAAACGCATGGCCTCTCAGGTTAGAAGAGACATTTTGCGTATGGTTTATGAATGTCAATCTGGCCATCCTGGAGGCTCTTTAGGCTGCACAGATTACTTTGTTGCCTTATATTTTAAAATTATGAAACACGATCCTTCTTTTAATATGGATGGTAAGGGCGAAGATATTTTCTTTTTATCAAACGGACATATTTCTCCTGTTTTTTACAGCGTTTTAGCAAGATCAGGATATTTTGATATTGCAGAGTTGAAAACTTTTAGAAAAATAAATTCTAGGGTACAAGGCCACCCAACAACTCACGAAGGTTTACCGGGTATCAGAATCGCCTCTGGTTCTTTAGGCCAAGGAATGTCTGTAGCTATTGGTGCTGCACTAGCTAAAAAAATGAATAAAGATCATTCCTTAGTTTTCTCTTTACATGGCGATGGAGAACTGCAGGAAGGACAAAATTGGGAAGCTGCAATGTTTGCGCCTTTTAATAAAGTAGATAACCTTATTTCTGCAGTTGATGTAAACGGACAGCAAATTGATGGTCCAACCGATAAAGTTTTAGGTTTATTAGATTTACATGAAAAATTTTCGGCTTTTGGTTGGGATGTAATGCATGCAGATGGAAATGATATGGACGGAATTGTAGACGCTATAGAAGAAGCTAAAAGCAGAACCGGAAAAGGCAAACCTGTAATGATTTTAATGAAAACAGAAATGGGAAAAGGTGTAGATTTTATGGAAGGTTCGCACAAATGGCATGGTGTTGCTCCCAACACTCAACAATTAGAAGAAGCATTAAGTCAGTTAGAAGAAACCTACGGCGATTTTTAATCATTTTCTAAAACTCAAAATTAGTTTAACAATTTTGAACTAAAACTAAATAAGATGAAAAACCGCGAAGCAATCTTGAATGCCAAAATTTAAAATAAAAAAGGAATGAAAAAATATACATATACAGAAAAAAAAGATACCCGTTCTGGATTTGGTGCCGGATTATTGGCAGCTGGGAAAAAGAACCCCGAAGTTGTGGCACTATGTGCTGATTTAGTAGGTTCTTTAAAAATGCAAGATTTCATAAACGAATTTCCAGACCGATTTATACAAATGGGAATTGCAGAAGCCAACATGATTGGTGTAGCTGCTGGATTAACCATTGGTGGTAAAATTCCTTTTACCGGAACTTTTGCTAATTTTTCCACAGGTAGGGTTTACGATCAAATCCGTCAATCCGTAGCCTACTCTGATAAAAACGTTAAAATTTGTGCTTCTCATGCTGGTTTAACCTTAGGCGAAGATGGTGCAACCCATCAAATATTAGAAGATATTGGCTTAATGAAAATGTTACCCGGCATGACGGTTATTAATCCTTGTGATTATAATCAAACAAAAGCTGCTACAGAGGCCATTGCAGAATTTCATGGCCCAGTTTATTTACGCTTTGGGCGTCCGGTGGTACCAATATTCACAGACCCTGATCAAAAATTTGAAATAGGAAAAGCTTGGATGGTAAACGAAGGTACTGATGTAAGTATCTTTGCGACAGGACATTTGGTTTGGGAAGCCATCTTAGCTGGAGAAAAATTAGCCGAAGAAGGAATTGATGTAGAGATTATAAATATCCACACCATTAAACCTTTAGATGAGGAAGCTGTCTTAAAATCTGCAAGAAAAACTGGCTGTGTAGTAACTTGTGAAGAGCATAACAGATATGGTGGTTTAGGTGAAAGTATTGCACAGCTACTTTCTACAAATACCCCAACCCCAATGGAATTTGTTGCAGTTAACGATACTTTTGGAGAAAGTGGTAAACCAGAAGAATTAATGAAAAAATACGGCTTAGATAGCAGCAACATTGTTGAAGCCGTTAAAAAAGTGATGAAAAGAAAAAAATAAGATTATCACAAAACATATCTTAAGCCGAAGCAATTAAAACTTCGGCTTATTTATTTAAGATGATTATAGAAGACTCGCTTATCCTCCAAAAATTTGAAGATGAAAAGACTCGAAACGAGTCCTTTTCTATGCTTTTATCAAAATATCAACAAAAGGTTTATTGGCATATTAGAAGGATGGTTTTAAACCATGATGATGCGGATGATTTGGTGCAGGATGTGTTTATAAAAGTTTGGAAAAACTTAATCAATTTTAGGCAAGATTCTCAATTATATACTTGGATTTACCGTATCGCCACCAATGAATGCATCACATTTTTAAAGAAAAATAGGCAGAAAAACAACGTTCCTATTGATGATTTAACTGAACAGCTAAGTCAAAATTTAAACGAAGAAAATTATTTTAGTGGTGATGCTATTCAAAAGAAATTACAAGAAGCTTTACTCACTTTGCCAGAAAAACAAAAGTTGGTTTTTAATATGAAATATTTTGATGATTTAAAGTTTCAAGAAATTTCTGACATTTTGGGAACAAGTGTTGGCGCATTAAAAGCATCTTATCATTTAGCTGTTAAAAAGATTGAAAATCATTTACTTTCCCATGATTAAACCTTTTGCTAAATAATCTATCAATAAAACAAATGAATACAGAAGATACAAATATAAATTGGAAAAAAGACGCACCTCTTCTTGCTTCAATAAAAAGGGCTAATCCTTTTAAAGTGCCATTAAATTATTTTGAAGAATTGGAAGAGAAAGTGAAAAGCGAGATTTTTTTAGATAATTTGAAGTCAAAATCTGATTATTTTAAAACTCCAAATGCTTACTTTGATAATTTGAGTGAGCAAATCATCAACCAACTGAAATTACAAGAAATTATTTCTGAGAACTCGGGATTTACTATCCCTCAAAACTATTTTGAGAACGCAACAAAACAAACTCTAAAATCTGTACAAATAAAGAGGAAAGGGATTGCAAGAATTATAAATTTGGGCTTGGTTAGGTATGCAGCCGCAGCTTGCATTTTATTGATGACTTCTTTTGGAATTTATTTTAATATCCATCAATCAAAAAATTTGAGTTATCAATTATCAAAAATACCAGATGAAGAAATTGAAACTTATTTACAACAACATATAGATAATGCGGATGTTCCCGTAATTATTGAAAATTTATCTGATGAATCTGCTTTCACTTCTGATGAATCAAAATTAACCGAAGAAGAACTTATCAAACTGTTAGACACTACTCCATAAAAATGAAAAACCGTATTTATATACTTTTTATAGCTATAGGGATATTTTTTAGCTTTTCTACTTATGCCCAAGGTGGTAATCCAAAAAAATCTAAACAGATTGAAGCCATTAAAATTGGATATTTAACACGTAGGTTAGATTTATCGCCAGAAGAATCTGAAAGGTTTTGGCCAGTTTACAATCAATATCAACAAGGCTTACAAGATATTAATCGTCAAAAAAAAGCTGCTAGGGCTCAAAATGGTGATGATGCAAATAAACTAGTGGATGACGATTTTAAATATGAGGATAAAATTCTTGACCTCAAGAAAAAATATCGTTACGAGTTCAAAAAGATTTTATCTCCTGAAAAAGTGAAAAGCCTTTACGTTGCCGAAAGAGATTTTAGAGAAGAGTTGATCAGGCAATTAAAGAGCAGAAGAGAAATCGATTAACTTTTCAGAAAAATCTATCTTTCATTAGCCGCACTTTCCATCAGTTGATGCGATAAATCTTTACCCAAATAATTATCGATAATCCCGTGTACCAAATAAAGAATTGGTGTCATCAGTAATGCAACAATAAATTTATAGGTATAATTTACCAAACCGATTGCAGCAACCATTTGCCAGCTCCAATGGTATTGCGGGTTTAAATAAAAAGCAATAAAAATCACCACAAAGCTATCTATCAATTGCGAAACTAACGTAGAACCAGTAGCTCTTAACCACAATTTGCTATCTCCTGTTATTTTTTTGATGTTATGAAAAATACTAACATCGGCAATTTGGCCTATTAAAAAAGCAGAAATTGATCCTGCAATAATCCACATTCCTTGACCAAAAATCCCTTTAAAGGCATTGTTCATATTCAAATTTTCTCCGTTAATGTTTTGGTTTACCCAAAAATCTGCACCAACTAATTTCATAGATGCAAAAACAACTATAAATGCAAAAGCAATCAAGATAGCAGCTAAATAAGATAGAAATTTAACTCCTTTAGTGCCATAATATTCATTGATAATATCTGTCATGATAAATACAATAGGCCAAGTAACTACCCCGGCCGACATATTGAAAGAAAGTCCTTTAACCCCAAATAGATTAAGATTAAATTTAGCAAAACCTAGAGATTCTTCAACCGAAAAAATTTTTACCCCTATAAATTCGGCTAAAATGGCATTGGCAATTAAAAAGGTTCCCAATATCATAAAAAGCTTACTTTCTTTAGACTGATGGTTCATTAAAAAGATTTGATAAATTTTTACACTAAAAATAAAATTACAATTGTTTTAATAAATAGTTTCACAATACTTAAAAATTAAAGTTATTTTGAAAAATTAAAATAATCAAAAATTAAAGTGATCCATTTATCATCCAAGCTCCCTCAGGTTTCTAATTCTATTTTTTCAGAAATGACCGCTCTTGCCATTAAATTTAATGCTATTAATCTTTCGCAAGGTTTCCCTGATTTTGATGTAGACCCACAGCTTATCAAAATGGTAAATAAAGAAATGAACAACGGCCATAACCAATATGCGCCAATGCCAGGTATTTTAAGTTTAAGGCATACCATTTCTAAACTTATAGAAAATAATTATGATTCTTATTACTCGCCAGAAGATGAGATAACAGTTACAGCAGGAGGCACACAGGCTATTTACACTGCTATTGCATCCATAATTAAACCAAACGATGAGGCTATTATTTTTGAACCCGCTTATGATTGTTATGCACCATCAGTAAAAGCTTTTGGTGGTTTAGTAAAAGCTTTTGAAATGCAACCTCCCTTTTTTGATATAGATTGGGATGTGGTTAAAAAATTGGTTACGGTAAATACAAAACTCATTATCATCAATTCTCCGCAAAACCCAACAGGAAGGCTTTTAAAAAACCAAGATATAGAACAATTAAAAATCATTACAAAAAACACAGATATATTTATCATCAGCGATGAAGTTTACGGACAAATTGTTTATGATAACCAAGAACATTTAAGCCTTGCAAAATTTCCTGAACTTAAAGAACGCACATTTATAACAGCAAGTTTTGGAAAGACGTTGCATTGCACCGGTTGGAAAATTGGTTATTGTTTAGCACCACAAAACTTGATGAAAGAGTTCAGAAAAATTCATCAGTTTTTAGTGTTTAGTGTAAATACGCCAATTCAATATGCAATTGATCATTATTTAAATAAGAATAATCTTGATTTAAAGCTTCCCGAATTTTATCAGAATAAAAGGGATTTATTTAGAAACTTATTAAAACAAACTAAATTTACTTTGCTGCCATGCGAGGGCTCTTATTTCCAAAATGTAAGCTATCAAAATATAAGCGATGAAAAAGACGTTGATTTAGCTATGAGATTAGTTAAGGATTTTAAAGTTGCATGCATCCCAAATTCTAGCTTTTACACCAAAAATACCGATTTTAAAACCTTAAGATTTTGTTTCGCTAAAAAAGAGGAAACTTTAGAAAAGGCAGTAGAGAATTTAAAGAGTATCTAATACATCTTATAAAACAAACCATTAAAATATTAAAGGTATGAATCCATTAAAAATCACTTTAGTACAAGCTTATTTATTTTGGGAGAATATTGATAAAAACTTACAAAACTTAGGTCTAAAATTAGCGGATATTAGGGAAAAAACCGATTTGATTATTTTGCCAGAAATGTTTAATACTGGTTTTAGCATGAATACCGAAGCGTTAGCCGAAGAAATGAACGGCAAAACAATGAAATGGATGCAAGAAAAAGCATGCAAATTTAATGCTGTTGTGGTTGGCTCCTTAATAATTAAAGAAAATGGAAAATATTACAATCGTTTAATTTGGATGAGACCTGATGGAACTTTTGAAAAATATGATAAAAAACATCTTTTTGGTATGGCAAAAGAAGATGAGATATTTACAGCGGGCGATGAAAGATTATTGGTAGAATTAAATGGATGGAAAATTATGCCCGTAATCTGCTATGATTTGCGTTTCCCCGTTTGGTTAAGAAATTGTGAGGATTATTACGATCTTTTATTGGTGATTGCAAATTGGCCAGAAAAAAGAAGTCATCATTGGCAAATTTTAATACCAGCTAGAGCTATTGAAAATCAGGCATATATTATTGCTTTAAATAGAGTTGGACATGATGGAAACGAAATTTATTACAGTGGCGATACCACTTGTTTAAATCCACAGGGCAAGGTTATCTACTATAAAAAAGATGACGAAGACCTTTATACATTTACTATACAACATGGTGAAGTAGAAAAAACAAGAAATGAAATGCCATTTTTAAAAGATGCCGATAAATTTAAAATTATTGAATAGACTACTTGTAGAAAACCATTGTTAAAAATTGTTAAAATTTTAGATAAAAATCCTTATAGAAACATATAAATAGGTTAAATCACTATATACTATCACAATCAAATTTTATTTTAAATACTTTTAAAAAACTAAGATTACATTTGTTTAGCCCCTTATAATCACCAATACTAATTAATCGATTATAGCGTATCATAATCTATCAAAAAATATATGTTTAAAGAAATACCCAATAAGCTTCTCAGATATTTCACCATTTTTGTTTACTTAATTATTGTTTTTATTTGTGCAGTAGAGCTAAATTTTTTGGGATTGTTTGGTTATTCGCCAACAAAAAAAGACATTAAATTACCTACACTAAATATATCTTCAGAAGTTTATACAGCAGATAGCGTTTTAATTGGTAAGTATTATACAGAAAACCGTACTCCCGTTAGTTTTAATGAAATAGATAGCAATGTTATTAATGCTTTGGTTGCCACCGAGGATATAAGGTTTTACAAACATAGCGGTGTAGATATTTATTCTTTAGCTTCTGGTATTATCTCTACCGCCAGAGGCGATAAAAGGGGTGGAAGTACAATTACCCAACAATTAGCAAAAAATTTATACCGTACGCGTTTAAATAAATCTCAAGGTTTATTAAGAAAAGTTCCACTTGTTAGGACCTTAGTTTCTAAATTTAAAGAGTGGTTAACTGCCTTTAAAATAGAGTCTAATTATAAGAAAAACGACATTATTACAATGTACTTAAACACAGTACCTTTTGGTAATAATTCTTATGGAATAAACACGGCAGCAAAACATTATTTTAATAAATCTGTATCTGATATTGATGTTGATGAAGCCGCAATGTTAGTGGGAATGTTAAAAGCTACCTCAACTTATAATCCGATAAAAAACCCAGAAAGTGCCATAAAAAGGAGAAATATTGTGCTTTCGCAGATGAATAAATATAAGTTTTTGTCTGATAATCAATATCAAACTGCAATTAAAAAACCTTTAAAATTAGATTTAGGAAAAGATACAGGCAAAAACGAGGGTGATTCTTACCTAAGATCGGCAGTTGCCAAATGGCTAGAAAAATGGTGTAAAGAAAATGATTACAATTTGTACGAGGATGGATTAAAAATTTATACAACCATAGATTCTAAGTTGCAGAAATATGCAGAAGAGGCAGTTCATGAACAAATGAGAGCCCTCCAAAAACGTTTTGATAATGTTTGGGGAAATGAAGAGCCCTGGCGAGATTCAGAAGATAACATCATCCCAAATTTTGTTGAAAACAGTATTGAACGTTTACCATGGTACTATGATTTCAAAAGAAAATATATTAACGCACCAGATTCTATTAACATCATTTTAAATAAGAAAAAAACGATGACAATTTTTTCTTGGGATGGCGATAAAGAGGTTCAGTTCTCTACCATAGACTCAATAAAATACTATACTAAAATATTGAATACTGGTATGATGACCTTAGATCCATTCTCTGGAAAAATAAAAGTTTGGGTTGGTGGCGATGACCATACTTATTTCAAATATGATCATGTAATACAATCTAAAAGACAAGCCGGCTCTACTTTTAAACCTTTTGCTTATTTAGCAGCATTAGAAAGTGGCATGAGTCCTTGCGATAAATTTACCGATAAGCCTGTTAGCATCAGCTTTAAAAACGGAAACAAAACAGAAGTTTGGGAACCAAAAAATTCTGATTGGAACTTCAGTTATAGAGAAATGTCATTAAGGTGGGCGATGGCAAAATCGGTGAATTCTATTACGGCACAAATAACAGAAAAAGTAGGTTGGGACAAAGTAGTAGAATTTGCACACAAATGCGGTATCGAAAGTAAGTTACAATCCGTACCGTCTGTAAGCTTAGGCCCTAATGATGTTTCTGTATATGAAATGGTAAGAGCTTACGGAACGTTTTTAAATAAAGGAAACAAAGTTGATCCTATTTTAGTAGAGCGAATTACAGATCAAGACGATAACGTAATAGAAGATTTTAAAGCTAAACACACGCCTGTATTAAGTAAAGAAATTGCTTGGTTAATGCTTTACATGTTTAGGGGGGGTATGGAAGAACCAGGCGGAACTTCACAAGCCCTATGGGAATGGGATTTGTGGAAAAAGAATAATCAAATTGGAGGTAAAACGGGTACATCTTCAGATTATGTAGATGGCTGGTACATGGGAATTACAAAAGATTTGGTTACAGGAGTTTGGGTTGGTGCAGATGATAGAAGTGTGCATTTTAAAACATCACAAACAGGAGAAGGTTCTAGAACAGCATTACCAATCTTTGCTAAGTTTATGGAAAAAGTATACAAAGACCCAACAACAGGTATTACAGAGGGCCCATTTCCCAAACCTGAGGTAGAGATAACTCGTACTTATAATTGTGTTTCGCCACGTATTGTAGTAGATACTTTTTCTGTTGATAGCATCTTTACAGATTCTTTAAATACCGATACTCCAGAAGCAGTACCTCAAGAAAACCTAAACTACGAAAACAAGGTTATTAAAGAAACCGGAAATCTAAAAAAAGAGCAAATTAAACCAAATAGTCCAACTCCAAATAAAGAAGAGGGAAAACAAATACCGCTCTCTAGTGAAGAGTTAAACAAACAAGAAGAAAGACAATTAAAACGCGACCAAAGAAAAAAAGAAAAGGATAATTAATTAATTATCTCTTAAATGTAAACGTTTTTTGATTATAAATTTTTAAACTTAATTTCATCGTTAATTAAATTGTGTATCAAAATTTAAAATATGAAAGATATTATCCGCTTTTTTAATGCTAAAAAATCTGTTGGATTTTTAACTGCATTAATTATATTATGTTCCTTTGGGGCACAAGCTCAGTATTTTGGACAAAATAAAGTTCGATACAAAAATTTAAAGTTTAAGGTCTATGAAACTCCTCATTTTAACCTTTACTACTACACTAAAAACGATAGCTTAATCAAGAATTTCGCTAAAGAAAGTGAAGCTTGGTATGCATTGCACCAGCAGATATTTAGGGACACTTTTAAAAAACCTAATCCAATAATTTTATATGGCAATTCTCCAGAATTTCAACAAACAACTGCTATTGGTGGCGAAATTGGCGTGGGAACAGGTGGAGTAACCGAAGGTTTGAAAAATAGGGTAGTAATGCCATTTCAAGAAATCAATGGGCAAACACGTCATGTATTAGGTCATGAGTTGGTTCACGCTTTTCAATATCATTCCTTAATAGAAGGAGACTCTACACAATTAGAAAATATAGGAAATTTACCTTTATGGATGGTAGAAGGAATGGCAGAATATCTCTCTCTTGGAAAAGTTGATGCCAATACTGCCATGTGGATGAGGGATGCCGTTTTAAATAATGATATTCCTACTTTAGAGGATTTGACCACAAACAGCAAATATTTCCCATATCGTTACGGACAAGCTTTTTGGTCTTTTATAGGTTCTACATATGGAGATACTACCATTTTCCCGTTTTTTAAATCAACGGCTAAGTATGGTTATCAAATGGCAATTAGAAGAACTTTTGGATATGATGAAAAAACATTATCAGGTTTATGGAAAAGCGCTATTGAAAATGCTTATAAACCCTACTTAAAAGATACTACACAAACTCCAATCGGTACAAAAATAATTGATGAAACAAATGGAGGCAAAATGAACGTTGCTCCTGCCATCAGCCCAGATGGTAATTACCTGGCTTATTTATCTGAAAGGGATATATTTTCTATCGATTTATATTTAGCAGATGCCCGTACTGGAAAAACAATCAGAAAACTTACCTCAAAAATAAGTAATGGGCATATAGATGAATTTAATTTTATAGAATCTGCTGGAGCCTGGTCTCCGGATAGTAGAAAATTTGCGTTTAGCGTTTTTTCGGAAGGTAGAAATAAATTGATTATCGTAAATATAGAAAATGGGCGTACTCTTTTAGAGCAAGGTATGGGCGATGTTGAACAATTTGGGAATTTAAGCTGGTCGCCAGATGGTGATAATATTGCTTTTACAGGATTAAAAAACGGACAAAGTGATATGTTTTCTTACAATATCACTTCTGAAGAAGTTACTCAACTTACTAACGACAAGTATACACAATACCAACCTTCTTACTCGGCAGATGGAACAAAAATAGTTTTCTCTACAGACAAATATAGTGAACAAAGCGACAATGTTGCTGCTTCTATTCCTATGGGAATGGCTATTATGGATTTAAAAAATAAATCTACCAAACAGGTTAATGTATTTGAGGGAGCCAATAATTTTAATCCACTTTTTGCAGAAAACGATTCTAAAATATATTTCCTTTCTAACCGAGATGGGTTTAGAAATCTCTACAGATATACTATTGCCAATGGCAAAGTAGAGCAGTTAACAGATTATTTTACTGGAATTAGCGGCATCACAGAGAATTCGCCTGCTTTAAGTATCTCTAACACAAATGATGTTGTATATTCTTATTACAGAGCTCAAAAATATACACTATATAATGCCAAAAGCACTGACTTCAAAGCAAAGGTAATTGATCCAAATTATGTGAATTTAGCGGCAGCAACCTTGCCACCGCCAAATTCTGTAGGTGTTAATATCATCAATAAAAATTTAGAAAACTTTCAGGTGTATAATGATTTACCTGTTGATTCAGTAAAATCAATTCCATTTAAGTCTAAATTTAAACTAGATTATATCGCAAACACTGGTGCTGGAGTTTCTACCAGTAGATTTGGCACTGGATTATCTGGAGGAGTTCAGGCCATATTTAGTGATATTTTAAGTAGAGACCAAATTTTTGCTGCAGCAAATGTAAACGGAGAAATTTATGACTTTGGTGCTCAAATAGCTTATGTAAATCAACAAAGTAGATGGAATTGGGGTGGAGCGCTTTCTCATATCCCTCAACAATTCCCTTCCTTTGGTTTTGATCCGAATGCAAAAATAGAGACAGCAAATGGCCCAATAAATGTTTTTGAGGAATTTGTAGATATCATTAGAGTTTTTGAGGAATCGGCACAGGGTTTTACATCGTATCCTTTTTCTAAAATAACAAGAGTAGAATTTGGAGCAGGAATTGCCAGGTATTCTTATCGTATTGATAGATTTAGTACCTATTACAATCAATCTGGTTTCCCAATATTTCAAGACAGAAGGAAAGTTGATATCAGTAGTTTGAATACAAGTGGGTTCTTTTTGAGACCTTATACAAATATTCAACTGAATACGGCATTTGTAGGAGATAACTCTTTTATGGGTGTTGCATCCCCACTTAACGGTTATAGATACAGAATTGGGATAGAACAAAATTTTGGGACGTTTCAATTTACTGCGCCAACCATAGATTTAAGAAAATACGTAAGAGCAAAGCCGGTAACATTTGCTGGTAGATTATATGGCTTTGGTAGAATAGGAAATACAAACAATCAAATATTTCCTTTATTTATTGGTTACCCATTTTTAATAAGAGGATATGAAGCGAATAGCTTTTTCAGAGGAAGTAGCACATCAGCCGATGGTTTTGATATAGATCAGTTAATAGGAAACAGAATAGCAGTTGCAAATTTTGAAATAAGATTACCATTTACCGGACCAGAAAAATTATCAGTAATACCATCTAAATTTTTATTCTCAGAATTGAATTTATTCTTTGATGCCGGATTAGCTTGGGATAAAGGCAACACAGTTGATTTAGGTAGAAAGAGCCCACCGATAATAGGTACCTCTGGCCCTAATAATAATCCAGTTTACGATTCAAATGTTAAAGTACCAGCTTTAAGTGCGGGTATTTCTACAAGGGTAAATGTTTTTGGTTATCTAATACTAGAACCTTATTTAGCTTTCCCATTTAATAGAAGTAATGTACAAAAACCAGTATTTGGCATAGCATTTTCACCGGGTTGGTAATTTTGGTTTAATAATTTTTAGTTATGAATCTGTCACTTTAAACATCTAAGACTTAACAATTATCGTTAATAAATTAAAATAATTAAATATCATCATGAAAAAGAACATATTATTTGCCATTATTATTGCAGCTTCATCTTTAACTGCATGCGGGCAAAATAAATCAAACTCAAAAGCATTAAATGAAAATGTTGATGCTAAAAAAGGAAAATTCCCGGTAACAAAAACTGATGCAGAATGGAGAGCAGTCTTATCACCGATTGCTTTTGAAATAATGGTTAAAGAAGGTACAGAACCACCTTTTAAAAACGAATTTTACAATAACCATAAAAAAGGGATTTATGTAAGCGCAGCCACGGGAGAACCTTTATTTAGTTCTGAGGATAAATTTGATTCTGGTACTGGTTGGCCAAGTTTTACAAAACCCCTTAATGATAAAGCGGTAATTTGGGCTAAAGATACTTCATACGGTATGACAAGGGATGAAGTTGTTGATGCAAAAACAGGATTGCACTTAGGTCATGTTTTTAACGACGGGCCCGCACCCACTGGTATAAGATATTGTATCAATTCTGCTGCTTTAAAATTTATTCCATCTAAATAATAGTTGAGATTTTAAAAAAATGGCTTTCAAGAAAATCTTGAAAGCCATTTTTTATTATAAATCAATTAATCTTTACTTTACTCTTTCAATATAAGCACCTGTAGCCGTATCAACTTTCACTTTATCTCCTTGGTTTACAAATAAAGGCACTTTAATCTCAATTCCGGTTTCTACAGTAGCATTTTTAAAAGCATTTGTAGAAGTATCTCCTTTTACAGCTGGTTCTGTATAAACTATTTCTAATTCCACATTATTTGGAGCCTTTGCGATAATAGGCTCTTCGCTTTCCATAGAAATTAAAACATTCATACCCTCCTTTAAAAATCTTGCAGAGTTACCAAATAGCTCTTTAGGAACATTAAACTGCTCAAAAGAAATGTTATCCATCACCACAAAAAAATCACCATCGTCATATAAATATTGATAATCTTTTGTCTCTACCCTTGCAATGTCAACCTCTTCGTCAGTACGCATACGCAATTCTATAATTCTTCCAGATTTAATGCTACGCATTTTACCTGTGTAAAAAGCGCCACCTTTTCCGGGTGTACGATGGATTAGTTCGTCAATAGTTACCAATTCTCCGTTAAAACGGATAATATTACCTGTTTTTAAATCTCCTGCCTTAGCCATATTTGTATTTATTTCGGTATGCAAAAATAGAGATAAAACTCTATCATGCAAATAGTTTATTTAAGAGTAATCAATCAGAAATTAAATTTTTCTGCCTATTTCCTATATCTCTATATAAAATCTCATGGCATATTTCTTGAGTTAATTAGATATGAAAAACTTAGAATTATTAAAAGAAAAAGCAAAATTAGTACGTAAATGGTGTATGGTTTCTACTTCCGAAGCTGGCTCCGGTCATCCAACCTCTTGCTTATCAATAGCAGATGTAACTACTGTTTTATTTGATAAATATTTTACTTATGATTTATCGGCACCATTAAATAAATACAACGATAGGTTTGTTTTATCTAAAGGCCACGCAGCGCCATTGCTTTACACATTATTTGGAGTTGCTGGAGCTTATCCCTTAGAAGGTTTAAAAACTTTGAGAAAATTTGGAAGCCAGTTTGAAGGTCATCCAGTGCCAAAGTTTAAATATACAGAGGCCGCTACTGGTTCTTTAGGTCAGGGTTTATCAGTCGGAGCAGGCTTGGCATTAATTGGAAAACGAGAAAAATTACCTTTTAAAACTTATGTGGTTTTAGGTGATGGGGAATTAGCAGAAGGACAGATTTGGGAAGCTGCAAATTTTGCTGCTTATCACAAATTAGATAATTTGATTGCCATATTAGATATTAATCGATTGGCGCAAAGTGGAGAAACCATGTTTGGTCATCACTTAAAAGAATATTCAGGTAGGTTTAAAGCTTTTGGTTTTGAAGTGATAGAAATAGATGGACATAATTTAGAAGAAATAGACAAAGCACTTGAAAAAGCACACAACAACGCTAACGGAAAACCTGTTGCCATAGTTGCTGAAACAATAAAAGGAAAAGGAGTTTCTTTTTTGGAGGATAAAGAAGGCTGGCATGGAAAGATCTTGAAACCAGAAGAATTAGAATATGCTTTAGAAGAGTTGGGTAATATTGATGAAAGCCTGCGTTTTGAATTGAAGATGACTGCTAAAACAGAGTCTGCAGACAACCCTCAAGAACAATCTTTTTCAAAATTAAAATTCGATAAAAATAAAGAATACGCCACAAGAGAGGTTTTTGGCGAAGTTTTTACTGAGTTAGGTAAATCAAATATTAATTTATACGGTTTAGATGGCGATGTTAAAAACTCTACTTATACTTTAGATTTTTATAAGGCTTATCCAGAAAGATTTGTTGAATGTTTTATAGCAGAGCAAAATATGGTTTCTGTTGCTGCAGGCTTATCTAGATTAGGGAAGATCCCCTTTGTAGCAACATTTGCAGCATTTTTTACTAGAGCTGCTGACCAAATTAGAATAGCAAGAGTTTCTGAAGCTAATATTAAATTTATTGGTTCCCATGTGGGTGTTTCCATAGGCGAGGATGGGCCATCTCAAATGGGTTTAGAGGATATTGCTTTTTTTGGTGCAGAACCTGATGTAATTATCTTACAACCAAGTGATGCTGTATCTACAGATAAATTGGTTCCCTTAATGATTAATCATCAAGGGATTAGTTACATGAGAACTTTACGTCCAAAAACTCCAATACTGTATACGGAAGACGAAACTTTTAAAATTGGTGGCTCTAAGATAGTTCAACAATCTCAAGAAGATTATCTAACTATTGCTGCGACAGGAATTACAGTTTTTGAAGCCTTAAAAGCTGCAAAAGAATTAAAAAAAGACAATATTAATGTTAGGGTGGTTGATTGTTATTCTATCAATCCAATTGATGCTGAAACTTTGAAAAACTGTGCATCAAAAACTAATAAATCTATTGTTATCACTGTAGAGGATCATTATGCCCATGGAGGTTTTGGCGATTTTGTTTCATCTGCTTTGGCTAAAGAAAATATTAAAATAATAAAAATGGCGGTTACAAAAATTTCATCATCAGGAGAAAAATCTCAATTATTAGATGCAGCAGAAATCGACGCCAAGCATATAGTTAAAAAAGTGAAAAAATTATTGAAATAACTTTTACAGCATTTATTATAAAAAGTCTCGTTTAGACGAGACTTTTTTTGTTGATCTTAATAATTATATAAAAAATTTGCTTTAAATGTTTATTTAATATATTTGAATCTAATCTCGTTAAAACTAGATTAAAGACATTTAAAAAAGAATATGCTTTTTAATTCATTTCATTTCCTATTCTTTTTTATCATAGTTACCTCACTTTATTTTGCTCTTCCCTACAGTAAAAGATGGATTTTATTATTAGCAAGTAGCTGCTATTTTTACATGGCATTTGTGCCAATTTATATTTTAATCCTAGGTTTTACCATCGTTATAGATTACATAGCGGGTATTTATATCGAAAATTCTGAAGGCAAAAGGAGAAAACTTTTTTTGGTAATGAGTTTAATTGCAAATATTGGGGTTTTAGCAATATTTAAATACTTCAATTTTTTAAATGATAACTTTTCTTTTTTAATGAAAGGTTTTGGTTTGCAAGACCCTATCCCCTATTTATCTATTTTATTGCCAGTCGGTTTATCATTTCATACTTTCCAAGCCATGAGCTATACCATTGAGGTTTACCGTGGGAATCAAAAAGCAGAACGGCATTTTGGAATATATTCGCTCTATGTCATGTTTTACCCACAATTAGTTGCAGGGCCAATAGAGCGACCTCAAAATCTACTACATCAATTTAGAGAAAAGTTTGATTTTGATTATGATAGAGTATCAAGCGGTTTAAGATTAATGATTTGGGGACTATTCAAGAAAGTAGTTATCGCCGATAGGTTAGCTATTTTAGTGGATACGGTCTACAATAATCCTCAAGGCCACAAAGATTCAAGCTTAATTATAGCAACAGTATTTTTCGCCTTTCAAATATTTTGTGATTTTTCCGGCTATTCTGATATGGCAATTGGTGCTGCAAGAGTAATGGGTTTTAAATTAATGACCAATTTTAGAAGCCCTTATCAATCCAAAAGTGTACAAGAGTTTTGGACAAGGTGGCATATCTCACTCTCTACTTGGTTTAAAGATTATCTTTATATTCCTTTAGGTGGAAACAGGGTAGCTATTCCGCGTTATTACTTGAATATCTTCATTGTTTTTTTAGTGAGTGGATTATGGCATGGAGCTAGCTGGACATTTGTTATTTGGGGTGCTTTACATGGTATTTTTATTATTTGCGGAACCATAACTACAAATTTTCGTAACAAATGGAGCAAAAAATTATACTTAGATAAAATCACATTCCTACCTACTCTCATTACTTTTATTTTGGTAGGGTTTGCTTGGATATTTTTTAGGGCAGATAATTTTCCTATCGCTTTGTACGTAATTACTCATCTATGGAGCGGTTTTAAAGAAATAGTTTTTAACCTAATTAACAATCTACCTATTTTTGAATATTTGGGAATTTCTAAGTTTTTTGCCTTGGGTTTAATTATCTTTTTAGAAACAATCAATTATTATAAGGATAAATATGATATTGCTTATTGGTTTACCTCAAAACCGATGGCATTTAGATGGACAACTTATTTTGTGGTTGCTTTAACCATTATGGTTTGTGGAGTTTTTGATAACAGACAGTTTATTTATTTCCAATTTTAAAGATTTGAAAAAATTTATCATAAAATCTGTTGTTTTTTTAGCCGTTTTAAGTTTGGTTTTCTTTTCTCTGTCCTTAACTCTTAAAAGAAAATATAACCCAAAAACAGATTACCTAGCGGCGATTATTGATAAGCATCACCGCTTAAATAAAATTGATAGTAATAGGTTAATCTTAATTGGTGGTTCTAATTTAACGTTTGGTTTAAATAGTCAAACGATTGTGGATAAGCTAAATGTAAACGTAATTAATATGGGCTTACATGCTGGTTTGGGGTTAGAGTTTATGTTAAACGAGGTTAAACCATTCATAAGAAAAGGAGATATCATCGTTTTATGTTTAGAATATACTCTTTACCTAGATGATTTTAAACCTGATGTAGATTTAATCAGTTTTACCCAACATCTATATCCTCCTTCAAAAGTTTACTACCATTTTAATATTGAAGAAAAGTTTTTGGCCAACTATGCCAAATTTAAAAAGCATTTTGAAGAACAAACCATAAAAATTGACCCCGTTTTTAATAGAGAAAAGTTTGATAAATACGGAGATAACTTAGGCCATTTAGGTTTGCCAGGTTTAAAAGAACTGAGAGATAAAGAACGTATAGGAAAATTGGAAGTAGATAAAAGCGTTAAACTTATTAAGCAGTTTGAAACAGAATGTAAACAAAAAGATGCTAAACTTTTAATTTCTTATGTATCCTATCCTAAATCTCAGTATCAAAGAAATAAAAAGGCAATCGATGATTTAAATCAACTTTTACATCAAAAAATATCCTCGGTTACTTTTATCAATAAGCCAGAAGATTATATTTTTAATGATGATCTATTTTATGATACGGTATATCATTTGAATGGAAAAGGTAGAGAAAAAAGGACAGAGCGTTTTATAAGAGACCTAAAATCTTTTGTGGTAAAAAATTAACGGATTTCTAATTCTAAATGGAAATCCGTTAACCAAGAAAATTATTTGCTCATTTCAGCAAAATATTTATGAAATAAAGGAATGGTTTCTATTCCTTTATAATAATTAAAAACATCATATTT
>JACMNZ010000341.1 GCA_014378285.1 Pseudopedobacter sp. | reverse complement strand
CATGACTGTTAATCCGAACTTACCAGCGAGTGTGAGTATTTCGGCAACAGCCACAACCATTTGTGCTGGAAGTAGTGTAACTTTTACCGCTACACCAACCAATGGAGGAACAACGCCAACGTATCAATGGAAAATCAATGGATCTAATGTTTCAGGTCAAACAGGAGTGACATTCACTAGTACAACTTTATCAAATAACGATGCTGTAACAGTGGTAATGACTTCCAATGCAACTTGTGTTACAGGTTCACCAGCTACATCAAATAGTATTAACATGACTGTAAATGTTGTTTCGGTAGGAGGAAATGTAACGGGAGGAACTACAATTTGTTCTGGTAGTATTCCCACAAACCTTACATTATCAGGTCACTCAGGAAGTGTAATTTATTGGCAGACCTCATCCGACTCGGATTTTACTTCTCCAGTAAATATTCAAAATACCACAACAACACTTACTGGAACTTCAATCGGTGCATTGACAGAAACTACTTATTTCCGTGCCGTTGTTCAAAGCGGTAACTGTTCTATAGTATATTCTACGGTAGCTACAATTGCAATTAATACAACTACTTGGAATGGTTCATCTTGGATCAATGGTGTTCCAAATAGTGTTACTACAATTCTTATAATGGGTAATTATACAGCTGATGCAGATTTGAATGGATGTACTTTAACTGTTGGCAACAATGCTACAGTTATTATCCCATCAGGATTTGATGTATCGCTTCAGGGAAAAATTGAGGTTCAAACCGGAAGTACTTTAACATTTGAAAACAATGCAAATCTTGTTCAAATAGATGATATTGCCAACTCAGGAAATATAGTCGTTAAACGAAACAGTTCTGCATTGCTGCGCTATGATTACACACTTTGGTCATCACCTGTTGATGGACAGCAACTTTCTGCTTTTTCACCTTTCACCTCAACAAACCGATTTTATAAATATAATACGATAACTAATTTATATAGCCAGATTACATCCCCATCAACTACCAATTTCAATGCGGCTCAAGGTTATCTTATTAGAATGCCAAATAATCATCCACTAACAACTCCGACAGTTTGGACAGGAGAATTTGGAGGAAATCCACACAATGGTAACATAACATTTGCATTAACAGATTCTGGATCGGGATTTCGATACAACCTAGTAGGAAATCCGTACCCGTCTCCACTGAGTGCAGCTTCATTTGTTGCTGCAAATAGTTCTTCAATTACCGGAACTCTTTATTTTTGGAGAAAGACCAATAATCCTTTAAGTCCTAGTTATTGTCAATGGAATTCGACTGGTTTTGTAACTAATAGAGAGGCGCAAGTTACAGATCCTCTTGGTATTATTCAAACCGGACAAGGATTCTTTGTAGAAGCCACAGGAAATGGAACCAATGTGATTTTCAATAATTCTATGCGAAGAAAAAATCATGCTAATCAATTTTTCAAATATTCTAATGTTAATAACACTATAGAACGAAATCGTATTTGGTTGAATGCAACTAGTACTACTGGTTTATTTTCACAGACTTTAATAGGATATACTACCAATGCCTCTATGGGTTATGACGCGGGAATAGACGGGAAATATTTGAATGATGGTGCAATTGCGCTTACGTCAGTAATCACGAATGTCGATTATTGTATTCAAGGACGTTCACTACCTTTTGATGCTAATGATGTTGTTCCTTTGAGTTTTATGGCTACTACTGCTGGTGATTACTCCATTGGAATTGATCACATCGATGGCTTATTCTTAGGACCTCAGGATATTTTCCTTAGGGATAACGTAAATGGAAATATCCATAATCTTAAAGTTAGCGCTTATACATTTACAGCAGTGGCAGGTAAATCAGGGGGAAGATTTGAAATCATTTATCAACAGCTACTATCTGTGGGTCAAAAAACATTTAACGAAAATACGGTATTGGTTCACAGCAAAGATAATCAATTAATTATCAATTCTGGTTCAGTGATTATGGATCATGTTCAGGTGTTTGACGCACGCGGAAGACTTCTTGCAGAAAAAAATATAATCAATGATTCAACTGTTGCGTTTAATTTTTCATTCGCAAAGCAAGTGCTAATTTTAAAAATCACATCCTCAGAGAACATAACTGTCACTAAGAAAACAATTAAGTAACGTATATAAAATAATGTCGTGTTTAGTATTACCGCAATCCTTGTAATTACTATTGATTTTACATTATACAATACGACAGTATACAATTCTTATTACTTAATTGACATTTGTTACATATTAAAGAATCACTTCTTTGTTTAAATTCCACGAATCTGCCACAGGTAGATAAAATTTGTGTAATTTAAATTTTTGAATCCTCGTAATTTGTGATAATCTGTGCAATTTGTGTTAAATTACTTTTAATGCGTTTGACCTGCTTCTTTTTTGATTTAATAATAAAATAGGATTTGAATACTATAAAAATAAATGTACTGCTAATTTCATATAGCGATATTCTAAAAAAAATGGTTGAAACTGACGAAAGTTTCTTCTTTAAAAAACATTGAAGATTTGTCAGTGTTTACTAAATATATCCTATTAAGTAATTAGAATAAAATAATGTCATATTTTGTTGTTTATGTACAATAAAATTAGTACATTTATCACATTATGAGATATTTAATACTTAAAAAAGAAGAGATTGAGGTACTAGAACACCTTCATCAAAATAGCCTTAACAATACTGTTAGAAAACGTAGTCAATGCCTTGTTTTATCGCATCAAAGACACAAGATTAATGACTTGGCTTCTCTTTTTAAAGTCAGCCGCAGAACGATTGAGCGTTGGTATGATAGTTGGGTTGAAATTGGTGTTGATTCCCTTGCAATATCAGAGGGAAGAGGTGCAAAAACCCTTTTAAATAACTATTCCTTAGAGGTTTCGGAGCAATTAGAACTTCACAACAGGAATTTAAAAAATGTATTAATTTACTTTGAAGAGCAACACAATATTATCATCTGCAAAAAAACATTGCATAATTTTTTAAAAGTTACTGGGCTATAGTTGGAAAAGAGCTAGACTCTCTTTACAAGGCAAACGAAGTGAAGAGAATTTTCGATTTAAACAAAAGCAAATAGAAACACTAAAAGGTTTGGAAGACAGCGGGTATATTGATTTATATTTTGGAGACCAAAGTCATTTTGGACTCACTCACAATGTACCTTATGCACGGCAAACAAAGGAGAACCCAATATTATTGCCCGCTTCTAAAGGCAAATATCAAAATGTAGTTGAATTAATGACACGTAAGAACAAGCTATATTTTGAAATACTTGAAACAACTTTTAATTCCGATAGAATCATTTGTTTTATGAATCGTTTTGCAGAACAAACTATTAAAAAATCAATACTGATTCTTGACAATTCACCTATTCGTAAATCAAAAAAGTTTATGACTAAAATAGTTAAGTACATGACAAAAAACAAAACAGATTGTTTTCCAAACGATTAACACCTGTAAAAAGAAATTT
>JACMNZ010000340.1 GCA_014378285.1 Pseudopedobacter sp. | reverse complement strand
TTTCTGAAGTATCAAAATCTACAAAAGGCAATACAACTTTTAAAGAAGAAATTTTTAATGAAAAGGGTGAAAAACTAATTAGGGTAGAAAAAAGCAATGGTATTTATTATGCAAAGGATGTAAAATCTACCATTACAAATATCCCATTCTATAAAAACAACGAATTTGATTATGCAAAGGTATTAAAGTTTTTAGGTCCAGGTTATGAGAAATATGCTCTTGTGGTTTTTTTACTGTTTGTGATTGTGATCATTTCAGGGATATCAAACGGAGCTAATATTACAGATGGAATTGATGGTTTAGCAACAGGCACTTCGGCAATTATAGGAATTACCTTGGCTTTGCTTGCTTATGTTTCTGGTAACACCATCATTGCAGATTATTTAAAGATTATCTATATCCCAAACTCTGGTGAACTGGTGATTTTCGCTGCTTCTTTTGTTGGTGCCTGCATTGGCTTTTTATGGTATAATGCTTATCCAGCCCAAGTTTTTATGGGCGATACAGGCAGTTTAACAATTGGTGGAATCATCGCTGTTTTTGCAATCATGATTCGTAAAGAATTACTGATTCCTATTTTATGTGGTGTATTTCTGATAGAAAACATATCAGTAATTATGCAAGTAAGCTGGTTTAAATACACTAAACGAAAATCTGGTGAAGGCAAACGAATATTTCTGATGGCGCCTTTACATCATCATTTTCAGAAGAAGGGCTATCACGAATCTAAAATTGTAAGCAGATTTTGGATTGTAGGAATTTTACTAGCAATTATCACCATAGTGACTTTGAAACTGAGATAAAAAAGTATCAAGTATTTAGTATAAAGATTAATAAGACCATTAAATAAAAAATGAAAAGTACCCGCCAAAATAATCCACTTAGCGCTCTTTCTCCTCTGGACAGGGCTGGGGTGCGGCTAGTTATTTTGGGTGCAGGAGAAAGTGGCGTTGGTGCAGCAATTTTAGCAAAAAAGCAAGGCTTTGAAGTTTTTGTATCAGATTTTGGAGAAATAAAACAAGCTTATCAGGATGAATTAAATCAGAACGAAATTCTTTTTGAATCTCAGAAACACACTGAAGAATTAATCTTAAATGCAACTGAAGTTATTAAAAGTCCAGGAATTGCAGATAAAGTAAGCATCATAAAAAAAATAAAAGAAAAAAATATTCCAATTATCTCTGAAATAGAATTTGCCGGGAGATATAGCGATGCCAAAATGATTTGTATTACAGGATCTAATGGTAAATCAACCACAACCATGTTAACCTATTATATTTTACAAAATGCGGGTTTAAATGTTGGCTTGGCTGGGAATATTGGAAAGAGCTTTTCAAGGCAAGTAGCTCAAGAAAATTTTGACTATTACGTATTGGAAATCAGCAGTTTTATGTTGGATGATATGTATCAATTCAAAGCAGATATTGCTGTTTTGCTGAATATTACACCAGATCATTTAGATAGGTACGATTATCAAATGGCAAATTATGTAAAATCAAAGTTCAGGATTGTACAAAACCAAACAGTAGCAGACCATTTCATTTATTGTGATGATGAATTGGAGATAAAAAATTATATGGCTAACGCCGATATAAAAAGTCAAAAACACCCATTTTCAATCGAACATGAATTGAAAAATGGCTCATATTTAAAAGCAAATAATCTAATGATAAACCTCACCAACTCCGATCAATTTGAAATGACCATCCAAGACCTAGCGTTACAGGGTAAACACAATACCTATAACTCTATGGCTTCTGGTATTTTGGCAAAAACTTTAGAAATCAGAAATGAGACGATAAGAGAAAGTATGGGTAATTATAAAAATATTGATCATCGTTTAGAATTTGTGGCCAATATTTCAGGTATTACTTTCATTAACGATTCTAAAGCAACAAATGTTAATTCTGTATGGTACGCTTTAGAGAGTTTAAATACAGATGTCATTTTAATTATGGGTGGTGTAGATAAAGGCAATGATTATACGATGTTAAAGGAATTGATTCGTCAAAAAGTAAAAGCGATAATCTGTTTAGGAAAAGACAACAAGGCACTATATGAAGCTTTTGAAGATGATGTTGAAGTAATGGTAAACACTTATTCTGCTAGCGAAGCAGTTCAAATTGCTTATCACATGGCTAAAAAAGGAAGTACAGTTTTGCTTTCACCGGCTTGTGCAAGTTTTGATTTATTTAATAGTTACGAAGATAGAGGTAACCAATTTAAAGCAGCAGTTAAGGAGTTATAGTATGATAAAAGCAATACTTAATCAAACCAAAGGTGATCGTTGGATATGGTTAATCATCATTCTGCTTTCTTTAATTTCTGTTTTGGCAGTTTATAGTGCAACTGGCACTTTAGCTTATAAAAGAGGGGTAGGGTCAGAGTCTTTGATGTTTAAGCATTTGCTATTTATTATTTTAGGTTTTGTGTTGATATATTTTGCGCATCTTTTAGATTACCGCTATTACGCAGGTATATCTAAAGTTTTAATGGTGGTTACCATTCCATTATTAATATACACCTTAGTTTTTGGTAGCCACGTAAACGAAGCAAGTCGTTGGATAGCCATACCAGGAACAGGTTTAACTTTTCAAACTTCCGATTTGGCAAAGCTGGCTTTGATTACTTATTTGGCAAGGACATTAACCAAGCAACAAACAAATATAAAGGATTTTAAAAGTACTGTTTTATGGCTTTTAATGCCAATGGGAAGTATCTTTTTATTAATTGCTTATGCCAATTTATCAACAGCAATGATGCTTGCTGGTGTTGGCGTTTTGGTATTACTAATAGGTAGAGTTAGCTTTAAACAAATTAGTGTAGTTGGCGGTGGATTATTAATACTGCTATTAATAGTAGTACTATTAGGGCCAAGACGTGGAGTTTATATATCTAGGGTTAAGTCTTTTATCAATCCTGAAATGCAAAATTCTGATAAAACATATCAACAAAATCAGGCTAAAATTGCAGTTGCAACAGGAGGTATTATGGGTAAGGGCCCAGGAAATAGCACCCAAAGAAACTTTTTACCTCACCCATATTCTGATTTTATTTTTGCAATTATAATAGAAGAATATGGTTTAGTGGGTGGTTTTACTTTGGTGTTTTTATATGTTTTGTTGATGTATCGCATTATAAAAATTGTAACCCAAGCTCCAAAGGCTTTTGGCGCACTATTAGCAGCAGGTCTGGGTTTTAGTTTAACCATTCAAGCGTTGGCAAATATGGCAGTTGCCGTAAATTTATTTCCTGTTACGGGAGTTCCGTTACCGCTAATTAGTATGGGTGGTACTTCCATCTTATTTACAAGCATAGCCTTGGGCATTATTTTATCGGTAAGTAAAGATGTAGAAGAGTATAAAGAAGTAAATAACGGTAAAGGAGATAAAATAATTGTTGGAGAAATACCTGCAATAGCGTAATGAGTACAAAGTAGCAAGTATCAAGTAGCAAGATACTCATAGTGTGTGATAATAAAATGTAAATACAAAGTAACAAGATGATATAGTTTTATTTAAAAAGTATTAAAATAAAATAAAGAATATAAAAGTAAGGTAGCAGGTAAGTCTTGATACTTGATACTAACTACTAAAATATATGGCAAAAAGAATAATCATAAGCGGAGGCGGTACGGGAGGACATATCTTCCCTGCAATTGCTATTGCCAATGCTTTAAAAAAAATGGATGCCAAAACAGAGATATTATTTGTTGGTGCAACAGGTAGGATGGAAATGGAGAAAGTGCCAGCAGCAGGTTATCAAATTATTGGTTTAGATATTCAGGGTTTCCAAAGAAGCGGATTAGCAAAAAACTTGTTATTGCCTTTCAAAATTATCGGAAGTCTTTTAAAATCTTTTAAAATCATCAAAAACTTTAAACCAGATGCAATTGTGGGCGTTGGGGGTTATGCTTCAGGACCTTTATTATATGCGGCATCTCTAAAAAAAGTGCCTTATTTAATTCAAGAGCAAAACTCTTATGCCGGTGTTACCAATAAGTTTTTAGGTAAGAGAGCAAAAAAAATATGCGTTGCTTTTGATAGAATGGATAAGTTTTTTCCTGCTGATAAAATTATAAAAACAGGTAATCCTGTTAGGGAAAGCGCCATTGATGTTGAAGATAAAAAAGAAGAAGCCATTAATTTTTTTGAGCTTGATCCTAATAAAAAAACAGTTTTAGTTGTTGGCGGAAGTTTAGGTGCAAGTACTTTAAATAACAGTATGTTGGCCGGACTTGAAACATTTAAGGAATCCCAAGTGCAATTAATATGGCAAACAGGTAAGTTCTACTATAAAAACATTATCGAGCGCTATGGCAATCAATCAAAAGCAGAAGGAATAAGGATTTATGAGTTTTTAGATCGTATGGATTTAGCTTTTGCGGCAGCAGATGTAATTATTTCTAGAGCAGGAGCTGGTACCATAGCAGAGCTTTGTTTGGTAAATAAACCTGTAGTTTTAGTGCCGTCACCAAATGTTGCCGAAGATCATCAAACCAAAAACGCAAATGCTTTGGTAATTAATGAGGCAGCTATTTTAATCGTAGATCGCCATGCCGAATCGGAATTAGTAGATCAAACTATGAAACTTTTAAAAGATGAAGCGAAAATGCTTTCTCTTTCTCAAAATATTTCTAAAATGGGTTTGGCTAAAGCCGATGAATTAATAGCGAAAGAAGTAATAAATATTGCCAGTTAAATGATGGAATTAAATAACATAAAACGAGTTTACCTAATCGGCATTGGCGGAATTGGGATGAGTGGGCTCGCTCGTTATTTCTATAAAAAAGGATTTATTGTTTGCGGTTATGATAAAACACCAACAGGTTTAACCCAATCTTTAGTTAGTGAGGGTATTTGTATTTCTTATGAAGATGAAGCAGATTTAATCCCACTCTCGTTCCAACAAAAAGATAGTGAAACTTTAATAATTTTTACTCCCGCAATCCCTGCTGAAAGTAAAATCCAAAAATATTTTAAAAATAAAGGTTTCGAGCTTTATAAACGTTCTCAAGTTTTAGGGATGATCTCTAAAGATTTATTCACTATCGCGGTAGCTGGCACACACGGAAAAACAACGACGAGTAGTTTAATCGCCCATTTATTAAAATGTGGTAATATTGATTGTTCTGCGTTTTTAGGTGGAATTTCCACTAACTATGATTCCAATTTGCTAATTGGCCGTAGCAATATTATGGTGGTTGAAGCTGATGAATATGATCGTTCATTTTTAACGCTTCATCCAAATTTAGCGGTAATTACTTCTATGGATGCAGATCATTTGGATATTTATGGTGCAGAAGCACAATTGCATGAATCCTTCCACTTGTTTGCAAAACAGGTTAAGGATAATGGCGAACTTATTTTTAGAGAAGGATTAAACCTAGAAAACGGAACCACTTACGCTTTATCATCATCGGCGAAAGCCAAAGGATTAAATGTAAGAATAGATAACGGTACTTTCTTTTTCGATTTTGAGAATGAAAATACCTCGATTAAAGATTTAGAACTTGGTTTACCGGGGAGACATAATGTGGAAAATGCAGTTGCTGCGGTAGAAATAGCATTAAAAATGAGCCTAACTGCTAATCAAATCAGATTAGGATTGGCTTCCTTTAAAGGTGTAAAACGTAGGTTTGAGTATCATATAAAAGAAGAAAGAATTTATATTGATGATTATGCGCACCATCCTGCAGAATTAAAAGCTTGTTTTGAAGCCGTAAGGTCTTTGTATCCAACAAAAAAATTAACTGTAATTTTTCAACCGCATCTTTTTTCACGAACCAGAGATTTTGAAAAAGATTTTGTAGATGTTTTAAACACTGTTGACGAATTGATTTTACTAGATATTTATCCTGCAAGAGAAAAACCAATTCCGGGAGTAAATAGCCAGATTTTGGCCAACCAAATGGATAGTAGAAAAGTGCGTGTTTGTGGAAAAGAAGAAACCTTAGAAATTATAAGGAATGAAAACCCAGAGCTACTTTTAAC
>JACMNZ010000339.1 GCA_014378285.1 Pseudopedobacter sp. | reverse complement strand
GTTTTTCGGGATACATCGAACCGATAATTTTTTGTTTTATTGGTAAAGCCGCTCTTGTATAGTATTGTGGAAGATTCTCTAATAATTTTACTGCATTGTTTACATGCTCGGTTATGTTTGAGTCTTGTTGCTTTAACTGGAGTTGTTTGTTTACTAATTTTTCTATCTCCGGTTCATATCTGTTTCTAATTTCTTTGTAGTCAGAGGCTGCTAATTCGCCGTCTAGCATTAATTGTTGGGCTTTTTGTATGCGCTGTCTGTTCTTCTCTATTTGTTCTGATATTTCTTTTGTACGATTCGTTTTTTGTTTGCCTGTTTGCTTAAAATAATCTTTCATCACTTCACTAAATAAGGAGATGCTTTCTTTGTTGGCTGTTATTTTTTCCAGTTCTTTTTCAAACAGTTTATTTGCTTCTAATGCATTAAAACGCTCACCACATTTGTAATCACAATGGTAATAAAAATAATAGCCTCCATTTCCTTTTGAAGCACTACCCGTTAAATTACCGCCACATTTTCTACATTCTAAAAAACCACGTAAAGGCAATTCTGGTTTTATGGTAAGGTGTGATTGTATCTTTCTTTTTCTTCCTTCTAATGCATCTTGTGCTTCGTTAAATAATGTTACACTTATAATTGGCTTGTGTAGTCCTGCTACTGTTACTGCTTCTTCTGTTTTGTAAGCAGGTATGAATAATTTACCACAGTAAATTGGATTGCGAAACATATACCAAATATTGCTTCGTCCTATATTCAACCCTTTTTGTTTTACCATGCGCCAAATATCTACCACCGGATGAATGCCTTTAGCCAGTTCCTCAAATGCCCACTTTACCAATGCTGCATCTTTGCCCGGTGCTATTAATGGTTTGTTGTTTTCATCTCTTGTGTTACAATATCCTTTTGGAGCTACCGTGATGTAACGCCCTTCTTTCATGGCTCTTCGCATTCCCGAAATAGTGTTTAATGAACGTCTGTCATTTTCTACTTCGGGGGCTGCTAAATAAAATGCGAGCATTATTTTATTTTCTGGAATATCTAAATCTAATGGTTGTTCTATTGCCTGTGGTTCTGCGCCTAATTTATTTAATTGGTTTATCATGCCGTATGCATCACCTGCATTGCGGCTGAATCTATCCCATTTTAAAAACAAAAAGAGGTCTGCTAAACCTCTGTTCTTTTTTAAAAAAACAAGCAGTTCTTTAAACGCCGGTCTTTCAAATGTTTTTGCGGAATGATCTTCTTTATAAAATCCTACCACTTCTATATGTTGAAATTTACAATACTGCCTTAATCTTTCTTCCTGGTGTTGGAGGCTGTATCCTTTTTCTGCCTGTTCATCTGTACTAACCCGTACGTAAATAATCGCTTTTCTCATTTGTACTTTTTTTATGTTCGTTTAACGATATGACTTTTGCTTGTTGTCCGTTTTGTTGTTCTAATGTCAATTGATCTTTTTGTTGTTCCTCTATGTCCATTTGTTCTGAGGCTATGGAAGCCAGTTGATACAAATAATCTCTGATGAATAGCACCTCTTGATCGCTATATTTTTGCTCACCTTGGTTTAAAATTTCTTTGCATTTGGCTAATGGCAACCTTTCGCTACATTCTATATTTTCCGAAAGGCTATGTTTTACTGCTCCTCTTATTGCTTTTAATTTATTTCCTGTTTTTAGTTTGCTTGTTTGCATTGCTAAAGTACGTATTCTATTGATTATCAATTATAAAAGTATTTTTCATTCCATTTATTTCCTGAGTGCAGATATACTATTACACCATAAATTCTTACTAAACCTTTTGTTGAATAAGGTCTTATAATCTTTCAAATTCATTTCTCAAAATTCAACTCCGAAAATTTCACTAAAGGAATAAAACCAGCAAGCATATATCTTGTAGCAATAAGTTGAACTTTCCTATTTGAGGAGAGTTTAAAACGAAAACTACTTTTCTTCTTGAGCGAACCTGCTATTCTATTTGATTCCTGTTCTAATTGTTTTAGCAAATTTGTAAAAGGATAATTTAACGGTAAAAGATTAAAATATGGAGATGCAATTAACTGTGTAAATGCATTAGTCAGACATTTAAATGAACCCTTCTCTGTTGAGTTATAATTGCTAAACCGCAAAAGATTTTCTATTAAATTCCGAAGTCTAATGCTGATCCATTTTACCGTTGCTAGTGTATCAGCTTGCCAATATTTTTGTGGATAGGTAAGCATGAATAATGCCTGCTCCTTTTCTTCTAATGCAACCGCAATAGCTTCTATAAAGGAAGACTGAACAGGTTGATACGTATTGTTATCTGTAGTCGCTACCGTTCTCTTATCGTTTACCGCTATGTTATCCCTTGCGGTATCATTAAACGATAACACGTTTTTATGTTCATCTTTATAATTATTATCGTTTATGGCTAATTGATTATGGTTTGCCATATTGGTTAACAGCAATTCATTTGTATTGTTTAGCAAAAAAGTTTGTGGGTTGTTGCGTTTATAAAATGCTATTTGTTTACAATTTTCACTGCAATATTTTTTGGTGATTCGCTCCGCAATAAAATTATTGCCACAGTTTAAGCAGGTTTTATTTTTTAGATGATCGTTATTGGTTTCCATAAGTTGTATGAACGTTTGATGTTAAGATTTTTTGTATTGCAGTTGCTTAATTATTTATTGCTCATTTGGCGAGCCATAAAAAAAATGACTATAGTCGTTTAAAAAGTATTCTATATTTTCTTTTGCTTTTGGATGATTAATGTGAGTCTGATCAAAACTTATCTGCATCAGTAAGCTACTTTCCTTGTCATTGATAGCCTCTATGTTATAATCTAAATTATTATTGAGTACTATTTTTAGAATATCTATTAATATGTCTAGTGGAATGGTATATGATTTTATATTGTTGTTTTTTGGTATCGGTTGCATGTGTTGTTGGTTTAGATAATTATTTTAAAGAAAGCGTTAGCGTTAAATGATTAACTATTTTATCATTTATCGTCAATCCATCATGGCTACTATCCTTTTTGTGGTAAGCATATTATTGTTTTCGTGGTTTTTATGTTTAAGTTTTTTCTTTTTTTTCTTTTGCCTGAGCAGTTTTGCTTCTTGTTTATTATTGGAGTGATTTTCTTTTTGTTGCTGCTTGTACCAATAGAGTATTCCAATAATAGCCACGATCATTACCAGTGGATTGGTTAGTGTTGCAAGTATCTTACTCAATAAGCCATCATCTTTTTCAATGGTATCAGTTATTTTTTTTGAAAGTGTTTTTATCCCATCTGTTTTTTCATTTTTCACAGGCTTGTCTGTGTCTGTTTTTGATTCTTCTTGCATGATTTTAGCGTTTAGCGTTTATTATTTTATCGTTTATCGTTATTCAACACGCAAATATTATAACAGGATTAGAAGGTAGGGTTACCCTATTGGTATACCTATATTTTGTAAAAAGTGTAAATGGAAGTTGAATTGCTACTAGCAAGAACGAATACAGTAGATAAAATAAAAAGCTATCCCATATTTTTGAGATAGCTATTTAATATATAAAGTATAGAATAAAAAGTTAGGTAGCTCCTACTGCCACTTCTTTCTCTGCACGAGTGGTAGCTGTGCAATGCAGCGACTAATTTCAAGATCTATTGCCACTAATGCATCCTGTAAACCTGCATCTTCAAAATAATTGCGGATGTATTTTAAATCTTTTATCAAAGATTCGCCTTGCTTGTAGTTCGGCATTAATAAGTATTTTTTATAAATAGCTGAATTTTGTAAGCTTGTCAATTTTGTCCCCGTAAGTAAGTGTACCAATTTAGCAATAGCACTTACAGAGCTGCTTTCTCTATGTTCAACACCTATTGTTTGCAGCATATAATAAATTGCCAAGAGTTGCCTTGCTTTGGTAACTTCTTTATCGTTATCGGCAGCTGGTTTATCGTTGAACGGTAGACTTTCGTTAGCGTTTATCGTACTATCGTTAACGCTAACGTCACTTAATAACAGGTAATCACGCTCTCTGTTAAGTGTATTTATACAGATTTGAATAAACTGTTCCATAGCGTTGACCGATAAAGTTTGTTCTTCTGCCGTTAAACTATTAAAAACGTCAGCAGAATAAATATCTTTTTCTACTAATGCTAAGTCTGCATCAAAATACAAATGAAAATTTTTATCCTTATAGGGTTTTAATGCACTCCTGAATTGTCCAAACAAAGCTTCTTCTAACTGACGATATTGTTGGTAAAGGGCTTCATCTTTACTTTTTTGAAAGGCTAATTGCAAGGATAGTATTTGTAAAAAATGTTCGGTTACTATTAGTTTTTTATCCGCCTCATAATGCTTGATAACTTCCTCATAATCTCTAATAAATTGCTGAGCTAAGAGAAAGGGTAGTTGAAAGGTAGGGATCGGTTTACT
>JACMNZ010000338.1 GCA_014378285.1 Pseudopedobacter sp. | reverse complement strand
AATGAAAAAATGATGATTTTCCTCCTTGTTATTAAAATTTTAATGTTTAGGGATAGGTTTCATCATCGTTCAATTCTTCTATAGAAATAGATTCGGTTTAAAATAAATGCGCTAATCAATCTTAAAGATGATTTAAAAACACTGATTATTTAATTATCCTAATTCATCAACCCCCCAATCTGATAGCGTTTTGTTGTTTAATTCTAAAAGCTTATTATTGAAAATATAATATAAACCAAAAATTCCTAGAGATGAAAAATTATTTAATGATCTTAATAGTCATAAGTAGCATAAACTGTTTTTCCCAAAAGATGCCAATCAAAAATTGGACTCCCTTATTTAACGGTAAAAATTTATCGGGATGGAAGCAACTCAATGGAAAAGCATCATTTAATGTTGTGAATAATGAAATTGTTGGCACCACAAAAGTTGGGGAGCCTAATTCTTTTTTAGCCACAGAAAAAGACTACGGAGATTTTATTTTGGAATTAGAAATATTTAACGTGGGAGGAACAAATTCAGGTATTCAATTTAGAAGCGAAAGTAAGGAAGACTATATGAATGGAAGGGTTCATGGTTATCAAATGGAGGTAGACCCATCTGATAGAGCTTGGAGCGGTGGGGTTTATGACGAAGCTAGAAGAAAATGGTTATACACGTTAGAACTAAATCCTACTGCAAAATCTGCATTTAACCAAAATGGATGGAATAAGTTGAGAATTGAAGCTATTGGAAACACCTTAAGAACTTGGATAAACGGTATACCAACTGCAAATGTTGTTGATAACATGACCGCTAAAGGATTTATAGCCTTACAGGTACATTCTGTTGGTAATAATAAAACAGAAGAGGGCAAACAAATAAGATGGAGGAATATAAATATCCAAACTGAAAACCTTAAACCATCTAAACCAGATCAAATAAATGTGGTAAATTTAATACCTAATGATTTATCGGCACAAGAAAAAAGCAATGGTTATTCTTTATTATTTGACGGGAAAAATGTTGACCAATGGAGAGGTGCCTATAAGAGTGAGTTTCCCGCAAAAGGATGGGAAATTAAAAACGGAGAACTTTCAGTAGTGAGAGCAGATGGTTCTGAATCTACTAATGGAGGTGACATCGTAACAAAGAAAGACTATGGAGCATTTGAATTAAAGTTTGATTTTAAGCTTTCTGAAGGGGCAAACAGTGGTGTTAAATATTTTGTTACAGAAAACGAAGGTAACAAGGGATCTGCAATTGGTTTAGAGTATCAAATTTTAGATGATGAGAAACATCCAGATGCTAAACTTGGTAGAAATGGGAATCGCACTTTGGGATCTTTATATGATTTGATTACTTCAGATAAAATACCAGCATCGCTAAAGAAAGTTGGAGAATGGAATCAAGGTATTATTAGGGTTTCTCCTGATAATAAAGTTCAATATTGGTTAAATGGTTATAAGATTTTAGAGTTTGAAAGAGGTTCGAAAATTTTCTCTGATTTGGTAGCCATCAGTAAATACAAAGATTGGCCAAACTTTGGGATGGCCCTAAAAGGGCATATCCTTCTGCAAGATCATGGTGATAAAGTATCATTTAGAAGTTTAAAGATTAAGGAAAATAAATAACTCAAAATAATGAAGATGGAAAATTCTAGAAGGAAATTTATAAAACAAACAACTATTGCTGCTGCGAGTACATATTTAGGAACCATGGGATTAAGTGCGAAAAGTTATGGTAATATTATTGGAGCCAATGATAGGGTTAGGGTAGGAGTAGTTGGTTTTTCTGATCGGTTCAAAAGTGCTTTATTACCTGGGTTTTTAAAATATAACAAGGATCTAAACTTTGATATAGTTGCAGTTTCAGACTTATGGAATTACAGAAGAGATTTAGGTGTTGATCATCTTAAAAAAGCGTTTAATCATGATATAAAATCCTGTAGAAACAACGATGAACTTTATGCGATGAAAGATTTGGATGCAGTTATCGTGAGTACGGCAGATTTTCAACATGCCCTCCACACCATAGAAGCCATCAATGCAAAATGTGATGTGTATTGCGAGAAACCTTTTGCAGAAACCATGGCTGATAATAGAGCCGCCTTAAAGGCCGTAAAAGCTTCAAATCAAATTGTTCAGATTGGATCACAAAGAAGAAGTGGCAACAATTATATTGCTGCCAATCAATATATCAAAGACGGAAAATTTGGGGATATAACTATGGTTGAGCTTAGTTGGAACGTTAACCAACCAGGCAGATGGAGAAGACCAGATTTAGTTGCCAAATTAAAAGAAGAAGATACAGATTGGAAAAGATTTTTAATGAATAGGCCTTTTGAAGCTTGGGATCCAAGAAAATATTTAGAATATCGGTTATTTTGGCCTTATTCTTCAGGCATGCCCGGGCAATGGATGTCACATCAGATAGATACAGTACATTGGTTTACTGGACTAAAACATCCTAGAAGTGTTGTAGCAAACGGTGGAATATATAAATGGAAAGACGGGAGAAGAAATTGGGATACTACCACTGCTGTTTTTGATTATGGAAAATCTGAAAATAAACAAGATGGATTTCAGGTAGTTTTTACCTCAAGAATGCATAATGGTGATGAACGGCCGGCAGAAATTTACTATTCTAACGGTGGTAAATTAAATTTAATAGATAATACAGTGTCTCCGGATGGAGGTTTAACAGAAAACCATGCTTCTGCAATGGGAATGCAACCTAATTTATTACCGACTTCAAAATTAGCCGATTTGGTTAAAGTAGATTCTTCTGCTGATGCAGGAGCGGATAGCCTTTTAAATAACCACATGAAAAATTGGATGGATTGCATTAGAAGCAGAAAACAAACCAATGCACCTGTAGAAGCAGGTTATTATCATTCTATTGCAAATATCATGACAAATGCTGCCGTACGAACAGGATATAAAGCTACGTTTGATGAAGCCACACAAGAAGTAATGGTTAATGATAAAGTTTTTAAATATTGATTCAAAAAAGTT
>JACMNZ010000337.1 GCA_014378285.1 Pseudopedobacter sp. | reverse complement strand
TTGATTTTATTTGCAAATCCAACAGCACCTTTCAGTTGACCAGCCGCTACCTTGACCTGTAAGGGTGTCATAGCACCTTGGCTCATTACTTTTTCAACCAATTCCATTGGTTCAAAATTTATTTGGAGTTCTGGGATTTCGTTTTTAACTCCATTCCTTATTTTCTCCTTTAGTGCTTCCATGGATCCATCATAAACTTCTTGATCTATAGACAATTGCAACACTGCCTCATGCGATGCACTTGTAAATAAGAATACAGGATTAATGGCAGTTGCTGAGGGTTGCAAACCCACAAAAGCTGAACTTATTTTGATGGCATTCTCGGGTAATTGCTTTTCAACCAAAGCAGTTACTTTTTTTAGATAATCTTCAGTTTTTTCTAGCCTGCTACCTTCTGGTGCTACAATTCTTAATTGTATATCTCCACTATTGCTGGTGGGCATTACATCAGTACCTATAAAAGATATTCCTAAAGAAATAATTAATAATACCAGTAAAAAGTATGAGGTAATCACTAATCCTTTTCTTTTCTCTGTATATCTTATCGAAATTAAGTATCGTCTCTTAAACTTTTCAAATGAAGTTAGCTTCTTTTTATGAAGACTAATTTTATGGTGATGAAACTGCCCTGGTTTCATTAACCAATTAGCCATAATAGGCACAAAAGTTTGTGAAACTATAAATGATGCTATCATAGAAAAAGCAACTGCCATAGATAGCGGCATAAACATATCTCGCGGAATACCATCCATCATGAACGATGGAATTAGAACAGCCAGAATACAGAATAAGATAAGAAGTTTAGGGATAGAGATTTCTACTAATGCATCCAAAATAGCTCTTTGTTTGGGTTTTTCCATTTCAAAATGCTGATGAATATTCTCAATGGTTACGGTGGCCTCATCCACCAAAATCCCGATGGCTAACGCCAAACCACTTAAAGTCATCACGTTTATAGTTTGCCCAAACATATACAGCATGATTACTGCTGATAGTATAGCTATTGGGATGGTTAAAACAACAATCAATGATCCTCTAGAATCTTTTAAAAACAAGAAAACCATAAGGCCAGTTAGTAAAGCACCTAAAATCCCCTCGTGGATTAAGTTTTCTAAAGACCGCTGGATGTAACTGGATTGATCAAAAACATATTTGATGTCTACATCTTCTGGTAGTGCGGCTTTTAACATGGGTATAGCAGCTTTAAGGTTGTCCACCACTTTTAGCGTGGATGCATCCGCTTTTTTAATCACCGGAAGATAAACTGATCTTTTTCCGTTTATAATGGCATAACCGGTTGCGCCATCGGCAGCATCTTCAACCGTACCTATATCTCTAACAAATACGGTGGTTCCACTTCCTTTTCTGATAGGAATGTTTAAAAACTCCTCCGGCCCCTTTGCAATGGTATTTACAGGGCTCATTAAGTTTTGGTCGCCTATGCGAATATTTCCTGCCGGGGATGGAAAATTATTCCTTGCAATGGCAGTGGTTACCTCTTCGGCAGATAGGCCGTAGGATTGCATTAATTCGGGATTAACTTTAACTACAATAGTTCTTATGTTTCCACCAAAAGGAGCTGGAGCTGTTGCACCGGGGATATTAACAAACATAGGTCTGATTTTGGTGAGTGCCAAAGTTTGTAATTCTGTTATCGATCTTTGTGGGCTTTCAAATACCAATTGCCCTATCGGTAGTGAGCTCCCGTCAAACCTTACAACTTGTGGGGGTACCGCTCCAGGCGGAAGAAAACCCATAGCCCGAGATACTTGTGTGGAAACTTCGGCCGATGCCTGTGCCATATCGGTGCCCGGATAAAAGGTAAGTTTCATTAGCGTAAAACCTTGTATGCTTTTGAAATCTATTCCTTTAACGCCGCTTACAAAAATCAATACTTTCTGAAATTCATTGGCCATAAAGCCGTCCATATAGGCAGGAGATAATCCGCCGTAAGGCATAGCAATATAAATTACCGGAAGTTCTACCTTTGGGAAAATATCGACATTGATTTTTTGGATTGCCGTGAAAGAAAAATAGGCGATAGCGATAATGCCCACCATAATCATGATGGGTTTCCTAAGCGCAAATCTTATTAAATTCATAATTATTTTCTTTAAAATTGATTGGATAGGTAAGAAAAATCATTGGAAGCGACAGCTAATGAGATTACCTGATCCCAAAATGCTTGATGTGCTTCTATATTCTTTTTTTCAGATTGCTCAAGCAAGAGCTGAATCTGTAGCAACTCAATAAGGTTGATTAAGCCCGCTTCGTATCTAGAAAAATATAAGTCATAAGCTTCCCTTGCTTGTGTAACTGCCTTATCAGTTTTATTTACTTGCTTAAACTGTTCGGTAATGCGGTTTTCGATAGACTGGATAGCTGTGTTTAATTGCAATTTCTGTAAATCATATCTTGCTTCTGCGGCAATTACTTCTTGCTGTATTTGCTTTTTTTGTAATGTTCCTGAGTAAAGATTTGAGATATTCCAAGTTAAGCCTAGCCCCACCAAATAGTTGTTATTCATGTTTTGGAATCCCCCGCCAAGGCTATGATCAATCTGTGTTGTGCCAATTCCACTTCCCCTTGAAGAAACACCCGCTAGTGCAGATAAGGAAGGTAATAAGTCGGCACTCATTGCTTTTTCTTTGAACTGGTTCACCTTAATGTGTTGCTCTAATATCTTTAAGGCAGGATGGTTGCTTTCACTAATGATGAATTTTGATGGAGTCCCACTTTTTAAGAAAAAATCAGAATTTACCACAATGCTGTCAGTAAGCATGGGTAAATATTCTAAGAAGTCAGTTTTTGCCGCTATTGTGTTTCCGTTCCATTCATCAGTAGCTGATAATGCCAATAAATAAGATGAATGAGATAAAGAAGTATCTGCCCCCGGCTTTAAACCTGCATCACTAAGGCTAGCAGCTATTTCAGATATTTTTTTTACTCTTTCTGCATAGCTTTTGGCCCAGTTTAAATACGCTTGTGCATAAATAATTTTGAAATATAAACGGGTTACGACCGTTTTTACAGATAGTTTAGTTAAAGCGTAGTCTTCTTTGCTTTTTTGTGTTAAAGCATTGGCTGTACTAACGTTTTGTTTTTGCTTTCCGAAATGGAATATTTCCCAATCGGCAACAACAGACCCATAAGCATTACCTGTGGTTGATGTTTTTTCAATAGAATTATTGCCACTGATATTGAAAATACCTGGAACTGGAAAAAATGCACCTCCGCCACCGTTAAATGTGCCAAAAGTGTTTTGGAGTTGTAGTTGAAGCGATGGAATAGCCTCACTTTTAACTTTAGAAGTATTGTATTCAGAAGCCCTAATTAACGCTTGCTTTTCTTTTAAACTAGGATAACTTAGATATGCTTTTTCCCAAGCTTCTTTAAGGGAAAGCCTTGTGTTTTGGGCATTGGTGCATAGACTTAAAAGTATTAAAGCAACACTTAAAAGGCTAAACTTAAATGTAGCCATTTATTGATAATTAAAATGTAAACGAATGCTGAGTCCTATAAAGTAGGACTGATTATTTTGAAAAGAAAAAGGCTTACGCCTTTTGAGAAAGAGTTCCTATATTAGGAAAAGGCAGTTTTTGATGTAGAGTGGACTTGAAAGAGGATGTTTTTGAAAGCTGTAAAAAAAAGTGTTATTTCTACCTAAAAATCTAATTCCAAGTAGAAAAATAAAAGAAAAAACACTTAAAAAACCGAACGTAGTTTTAATTTGTGGGTTTTTTAAATTAGAAAAAATATTTTCAACACCCTCATTTAATGATGTTTTACATTGTGCGAACGCGAAATTTTCTTTTGAAGCTTTGATTAAATTTGCCCGTTTATACGTTTGATGTTTTTGCATTTGCCCGCCACCGAAAAAAGCAAAAACAGTCTGTTTAACGGGGCATGATGTAAGAAAAAACAACGCAGCTAGAAAAAATACCAAGGATGGTTTAATTCTAAATGTATTTAAATTTATATGTGTTTTTCTTGGAATAAACATTAATTACTGCAATAATAAGCTTTTTATTTTTTGGAATT
>JACMNZ010000336.1 GCA_014378285.1 Pseudopedobacter sp. | reverse complement strand
TCTCAGGTAGAAAAAGTACAGCAGGTTGCAGAGAAAACAAAGGTAGATATGTCTGCAACTTTAAAAGAGTTAGACGAAAAGATTGAAAAAGCCAAGAATGATATATATGGTAATTTAAGCGGATGGCAACAAGTCCAGATATCTCGCCACCCAGAGCGCCCTTACACTTTACAATATATAGAAACCATTTGCGATGATTTTATAGAAATGCATGGAGATAGAACTGTAAAAGATGATAAAGCTATTGTTGGCGGGTTTGGTTCTATTAACGGAGAAACGGTGATGTTTATAGGCCATCAGAAAGGGTTAAATACCAAGTTGAGGCAATATAGAAACTTTGGAATGGCAAATCCAGAAGGATATAGAAAGGCCTTAAGATTGATGAAATTAGCCGAAAAATTTAATAAACCAGTTGTTACTTTTATAGATACACCAGGCGCTTACCCAGGCTTAGAGGCCGAAGAAAGAGGACAGGGAGAAGCGATTGCTAGAAATCTACTAGAAATGTCTGTTTTAAGAGTGCCTATAATCTGCATGGTTGTTGGCGAAGGTGCCAGCGGTGGTGCTTTAGGTATTGGAATTGGCGATAGAGTTTATATGTTGGAGCACACTTGGTATTCTGTTATTTCGCCAGAATCTTGTTCTTCTATTTTATGGAGAAGCTGGGATTTTAAGGAGAAAGCAGCAGAATGTTTAAAGCTAACGGCAGATAATATGTATGCTAACGGATTAATTGATGGTATTATCAAAGAACCTCTTGGTGGCGCACATCAAAATCCAGAAATGATGTGCAATACCGTTAAAGAAAAAATAATTTCTGATTTAAAAGAATTAAAAGCTAAAAATGTAGATCAGTTAATTACCGAAAGGATTGATAAGTTTTGTGCAATGGGCGTTGTAGTAGAAGATTAAGGAAAATTATATGGGCGTTTTAACACGCTATCCATTTTATCTTTTTTTGTTATTTGCATCTTGGCTAGCGCAAAAAAGGATACCATTTCTATCGTTAACGCAAGAAAACAATATTCAAACAATTTAAAATTTTAAGACAATATTAGGGTTGGATATTTTATCCAACCATTTTTGTTCTTCAGATAATTTTCCAACACCAGGGTAATCGCCAATATTATTTTCCATGTCGCACATTAGTTGAAAATGCAAATGTGGTGGCCAACTACCATTTTCTTCCACATTCCCAAAATCACAAAACTGTTGCCCTTTTTTTATTTCGTCGCCTTTGGCAATATTTTGTATATTTTCTAAACTCAAATGTCCGTAAAGACTATAGAAAGCAATTCCTTCCAACTCATGTTCTAAAATAATGGTTGCACCATAATCCCCAAAATTATTATTGAATGCAAAGCTGTGGATTTTAGCGTTCATAAACGCATAGACAGGAGTATTTACTGCCCCCCAAATATCAACACCTAAATGTAACCGACGAGGTTCTTCCTCATTTGAATTCCCGAAATGTTCACTTCTTGCATAAACAGTTCTGTTTTCCATATAACCACCTATACCAAATTTGGCGTTTTTAGATTTTAATAAATCATCAATGTAATTGCAAAAGAGGGTGGTATCCGTTATAATCTCAAGATTTATAGAAGTATTGCTTTGGGTAAAATCTAGCGCTGTAAAATATTCAGTTTCAGCATCAAAATCTACAACAGTATTAAAACTATCTGCATGTTTTATCAATAATGAATTAAGTTCTGAAGCGTTGACTTTCATTATCAAAATTTTTATTTTGACTCCTCGTCATCATGATGAATACGGGTGAAAATTTTATCCATTTTATCCACATATTCATTGGTATCATCTAAAAAGAAATCTATTTGAGGAATTCCCTTTACTTGATCTTTTATTCGCTTAGCTAAATTATATCTAATTTCTGAAGTTTGGGCTTTAATGATATTTATGGCCAATTGAGGATTTGGGGCGTTAAAAAAACTCAAATAAACTCTAACAATACCCAAATCTGGCGTTGCTCTTACTTGTGTAACCGTAATCATGGTATTGGGTAAAATAGTATTTCCTTCTCTTTGAAAATATTCGCCTAAATCTTTTTGTATTACCCTTGCAAATTTTTGTTGTCTTTTAGATTCCATTGTTTTTGAGTTTTAGGTTATTGGTAATAAGTTTTAGGTTATTGGTAGATTATAACTTAAAACTTATTTAATATAAAAAATTATTGAAAGGATAAATTTCTTGATTTACGGCTTTTACCCTTTCATAAATCAAATCTCTAAATTCGTCAATATTTTCTTTTTCAGTTGCCGAAATAAATATGGAAGGGCTGTTGTTTTTTGCCATCCAGCTATTTTTGAAATCCGCTAAAGTCATGGTCGGTTTATCTTCGTTTTCTACTTCCCAATCTTGTTCTGCTTCAACCTCATGGTAATTATCGATTTTATTAAAAACCATAATCATTTCTTTATCGATAGCGCCTAATTCTTTTAAAGTTTCGTTTACGGTGCGTATTTGGTCCTCAAAATTTGGATGAGAAATATCAACAACATGAATCAAAATGTCGGCTTCCCTCACTTCATCTAAAGTAGATTTAAAACATTCTACTAAATGATGCGGAAGTTTTCTAATGAAACCAACAGTATCTGAAAGTAAAAAAGGCGCATTTTCTAAAACCACTTTTCTAACCGTAGTATCAAGAGTTGCAAATAACTTGTTTTCTGCAAAAACTTCTGATTTAGAAAGCATATTCATAATTGTGGATTTACCCACGTTGGTATACCCCACCAAAGCAACACGTACCAATTCTTTTCGATTTTTACGCTGCGTTTCGTTCTGTTTATCAATTAAAGAAAGTCTTTCTTTTAACAAAGATATTTTATCCTGTATAATCCTTCTATCACTTTCAATTTGTGATTCCCCCGGCCCACGCATTCCTATTCCCCCTTTTTGTCTCTCTAGGTGAGTCCACATTCGGGTTAAACGAGGTAACATATATTGCAATTGTGCTAATTCTACCTGTGTTTTAGCTTGCGCCGATTGTGC
>JACMNZ010000335.1 GCA_014378285.1 Pseudopedobacter sp. | reverse complement strand
ATACAAAGAGCAAGTGAAGCAAATTGCAAAGTAAAAAATAGTATAATCGGAGAAATAAAAGCTGGTTTTGTGGTTCTTTTAGGAATTTGTAATGAAGATACAGACGAGGATTTGAAATGGCTTGCTCAAAAAATAGTGAATTTAAGAGTGTTTTCTGATGATAATGATTTGATGAATAAATCATTATCTGATATTGATGGAAATATTCTTTTAATTTCTCAGTTTACGCTTTTTGCCCAAACTAAAAAAGGAAATCGCCCGTCTTTTATTAATGCAGCAAAACCTGATATTGCCATCCCGCTTTATGAAAAAATGATATTAGAGATGAATAGCCTATTAGGAAAAACAATATCAACTGGTGTTTTTGGTGCTGATATGCAAATAAGTTTAATTAATGATGGTCCTGTAACTATCACTATCGATACAAAAAACAAAGAATAACATGACTTTAAAAGAAGCTCAAGAACTGGTGGATAAGTGGATTAACACAACAGGTGTTCGCTATTTTAATGAATTGACAAATACCGCCATTTTAATGGAAGAAGTTGGTGAGGTTGCCAGAATTATGGCCAGGAAATATGGAGAGCAATCTTTTAAAAAATCTGATGAGGCTGTAAATTTACCAGATGAAATGGCTGATGTGCTTTTTGTACTGATTTGTTTAGCAAACCAAACAGGGATTGATTTAACTGATGCATTAAATAAGAACTTAGAAAAGAAATCGATTCGAGATGCAGATAGACATAAAAATAATCCAAAACTAAAATAACAAAAAAAGGGGTTGAAAATTCAACTCCTTTTTAAAAACTATTTGATTTAAAACCTATTTACTAGCTTTTAATGCGGAAATAGCATCTTTAACTTGTTGATTGTTTGGGTCTAATACTAAGGCTTTATTAAAGCTCTCCATAGATTTTTGCTTATCAGATTTGATATAATAAGCACCAACAGAAGAATAAGCTTCCACCAAATTCTTTTTATCTGCAGCCGTTTGTTCAGTTTTAGCCATGGTAAGCTCAATTAGCTTTTCGTAAGCTCCCTTTACCTTTTCATTCTCATTTACGGGGTTCAAATAATACTCTACCCTTGCCAAATATAAATAAGCATCAATATTGTTTGCAGTTACCGCAACGTAATTAAAGGCACTATCAGCCTCTAACAGGGTTTTCTTCATGGCATCTGCATCTTTAGAGTTTTCTCTAACCATAGCGGCATAAGAGAAGTAATTAGAATATCCTAGATAAAACCAATCTTTTAAAGTTGCCTTTGGTAATTTGGTTATTCTGTTATAATATTCTGCCGCTTTAACATATTTCTTACTAGAAAAATAAGTAGAAGCAATTGTTCCTAAAACCTCTGTGTTGGCAGTATCTAATTTAGAAGCTTGGATATAATTTAATATTGCCAATGAATCTTGTTTTAAGTCACCGTAGGCTTTACCAATTTTTAAATAATCATCCGCAATTACTCTACTTGGGTCAATCTCTTTAACAAAAGCATTTAAAGCATCTAAGCCTGCTTGGCTGTTATTATTTTCTATTGCTCCGTAACCTTTAAATCTTTTTGCTAATATGTATTCTTTGTTATACGCTGGAGAATTAATAAAATCATTAGCACTTTTTTCAAGGCCAACATAATCTTCCGCATTAAATAAGAAAATTAAATACCTGTATTGAGACTCTGCTGATCTATCAGTTAAATCTAAATATTTAGAATACGCGTCTTTTGCTTTTGGCAATAAATCGGCTTTTTTTGCAGGGAAAGCAGATGCCCAACGGTAATAGTTTTCTGCCAAAGCTCTGTAAGCAGGACCAAAATTGACGTCTTTACTAATAACCCCTTTAAGCGAACTTTCAGATAATTCAAAATTGAAAGCTTGTGTCCATATTTCTCCAATATTTACTTCAACACCTAGAAGATTATCTTTTAAAGACATTGCTCTTTGGTATTCAGCAACTGCTTCACTATTTTTCTTTTCAGCTTTGAAGGCGTTTCCCATTGCAATATGTAATTCAGGGTCTTTTTCTCCATTTTCTTTAGCTTTTTCAAACCACTCAAATGCTTTCGGCAAATCTCTAGATGGCTCATAAGTATAAGCCTCACCTATATAAACATATTCTAGGTAATCCTTTCTTTTCATATCTGATGTTGCTTTGGCAAAATTAGCCTGAGCTGCAGCAGCATTTTTATTAAACAAATCAACGGTACCTAACCCAACATAATTTAGAGTAAATTTACCTTTTTCATCTGCTGCAATTCCTTTTTGAAAAACCGCCTTTGCAGAATCTGGCATATTTAATCTTAAATATAAATCACCATAATAAAAGTAATTTTCTGGGGTAGCCTGATTTTTAGTAAGGTTGGCAAATAAAGACTTTGCTTTTTGATATTGCTCTGAGTTAACCGCTTTTCTAGCATCCTCCAAACTTTGCGCCATAGTGATAGAACCAATAAACATCATGCTTAAAGTTCCAATCGTTATCTTCTTAACTATATTCATAATTCAATTATATAAAAAAAATTTAATTTCTAATTCTAATTTGTCTACTAGGTAAAGAATCTGGTGCCAATCCTGACTTTAAAATGATTCTTTGTCCTAATTCACTAGCAACGAAGGATGCAAATCCTGTGCCTAAACCCGCCTTTCCCTGACAATTAATAATGTATAAATCTCTAATTAATGGGTAATTATTAACCTTTAAATTACTTTGAGTAGGTTTCTCGTATGTATTACCTTCTCCTTTTACAGCAATAAATTTTAATTTTTTTACATCTTCTGCAATATCTGGCGTTGGCCTTTTCATCCAGGCAACACTTACAATCCCTATAGCATTAGGGTTATTGACTATATACTTAATTACTTCTTTATTAGATTTTAAAGCGTAAACATTCTTTGGAAAACTGTTAACGCCAGTAAGCTTCATTAAGTATTCAATAGTACTTGATTTTGGGTTATCAAATACAATGGGAGTGTTTTTTTTATAAGAACCTGAAAGGGCACTTTTCAACTCATTAATTGTAATTAATGAATCTTGATTTGATTTCCCTGTGATTATAGCAATCCCGTCAATCGCAAATTTGGTGTATCTAACAATAATTTTTTTATCCTCGTAATATTTGGCTTCCTTTTCTGTAAGTTTTCTTGGGAGTATTGCCACGTTGATACTATCGTTAAGAAAAAGCTCTAAAGCATCATTTAAAGGTTTGTAAACTATATTTATCTGAGCTCTTTTATAGTTATTAGAAAAAATCTGATATTCATCGTCAATGATAGGATAAAGAGATTCGTCAGCAACCATCATCGCCTTCCCGTAGGTGATTTCGTTAGTGCTATCAGATATTGTTTGTTGCCTACAAGATAAACTAATTAAAAGAAAGAATATAGTTATAAAAGGTAAAAAGCCTCTTTTAATCATGTTGTTGGTTTTTTATTAAACGTATAAATCTGAAAAAAGAATATGCTATTAGCAATAAGCCAAAAGCAATTTTCCATATTTTGTCTACACCGTATAGCAAAGGAAACTTATCCCAGAAAATAATACAAACCCCGATAGAGAAGTAAACCGCAAACATGATAAGCCCTAAAATGAGCAGAAATCGCTTTGTGGGCGATTTCTGTCTATCTCTAAATTTTTGATATGTCATTTAAGCAAATTAATTTTGCAATTGGAAGAAAATTGGAACTGTGTAAGAAACACGTACCGGTCTCCCGTTTTGAATACCTGGAGTCCATTTTGGTGAGGTTTTCAATACTCTAACAGCTTCTTCGTCAGCTCCACCCCCAATTCCTCTTACAACTTTAATATCTGTTAAAGAACCGTTTTTCTCTACCACAAATTGGCAATAAACACGTCCTTGAATTCCAGCATCTCTTGCAGCGGGTGGATACCTTAAGTTTTTACCTAGATATTTACCAAAAGCCTCTAAACCTCCAGGAAAAGATGGGAGCACTTCAACATTTTGGAAAATCTCATTGGTATCTTCTGTTTTTTCTTGGTTTATTGGTCCTTCACCAACTGGTGTATTAATAACAATGTCTGCATTTGGATCTCCTTTAATAGTTTTAGCACCTGGATCCGCCTTTTCTAATTCTTTGACTGTTGGCGGCTCTTCCTCTACAACTTGATCATCTGGTTTTACAACCGGAGGAGGAAATTTTACCTGATCCACTTTTGGTGGAGGTGGCTCTACCGGAGGTGGTGGAATTGGAGCTTTTTCATCAATAGGTGGAGGCGTAGCCAAAACCACTTCTGTTAATTTCTCCTTTTTGGATGGGTCTTCAGGTACAAAACCACTTAAATATTTAACAATTAGCGGTGAGGCTATTGCTAAAGAAAACACTAAACAACCAATAATTATTGCTTTATTGGTATTCTTATTATTTTCTTTACGAAGCTGGTAAGCTCCGTATTCTTGGTTCCTACCCGCAAAAATTATATCTATCCAATTTTTGTCTAGGATATCTAGTTTTGACATAATATTTTATATTAGGGTGTTAATTATTAAGGTTGTTTATCTTTAAAAGCTCCTTGATCTTTCATCAAGCCTATTTCTGCCTTTTCTACTTTATTATTGATACCGTAAGATGGAACGTTCGCTATTTTAATTTCATCTAAAATATCTACAAAGTTTTTATAAACAGATTTATCTGTTGGCTTAATAATAACCATTAATCCTTTTTCTGGATTACCTGTACTAGCGATAACTTGCCTATTGTTTTCAATAAGTGATTTGCGAATACCATTTTTCCCAAAATTATCAACAGTTGGAGGGTTATCACCAATAACGCCCATGTACCAAACAATCTTATTGTCTGATCCTAAAAGAACGGTCATGGTTCTGGAAGCTTTCACGTCTAACTCCTCATTTTTATCATTCTTATCAGGCATGAACATGTCCATTGCCTGAGGTTTGGCTAGGGTAGTAGTTAGCATAAAGAAAGTGATCAATAAAAAAGCTAAATCTACCATGGCAGTTAAATCTACCCTTGTGGATTGCTTTTTACTTCTTACTTTCCCACCTTTTTTACTCCCGCCGGAGGTGTCTAATTCTGCCATCTTTTATTTGAATTAATTTACTCCTTCTAATGAAGTTATCAAACTAAATTTATTAATTTCTTGATCTTGAAGAATATCGATCACTTTTCTAATAGTTGGGTATTCTTCATTAGAATCTCCTTTTATAGAAAATCTTAAATCAACATTGTGCAATTCTTTAGTTGCATACCTAGATTGCAAAATCCATTGCTTTAACTCGTTGTTTGCACCTGAATCGCTAGGGATACCAGGTTGCTTTATCTTCATCCTTTCAGAATTTTCCAAAGCAATGAACTGCTTTAAACTGGCAACAGGAACCCCAAAATTCTCGATCAAGGAAAAGCGTTTTTTCTCTTCATCTGTAAAATTGATGTTATATTGTTTACCCATGCGCTCTAAAGTGTTTACCCTTACATCATAACCTACTACTCCAAAAAATACTTTATCTTGACCTACAGTAAGTGTAGAAATATCAGTATCTGGCAGCTTAAAAGTAACTGTTGAAGATGGTGTTTCCACTTCTAAAGCCTCTGGCTGACGAGCAGTTGCTGTTAAGATAAAGAAAGTAAGCAACAAGAAAGCTACGTCACACATAGCGGTCATATCCGTTACGGTACTTTTTCTTTTTATTTTTACTTTTGGCATCTTATTATTATTTAACGATTAAACTTATAAAACCTTATAAAAGGTAATTTACTAAACTCAAAAATTAATGAGTTGCAGCATAAGTTTGAACGATAGAGAAACCAGCTTCATCAATTGAATAAGTTAAACTATCAATTTTAGAAGTAAAGAAGTTATAAGAAATAACTGCAAATAATGAGGTTGCAATACCTGTTGCAGTATTAATTAAAGCCTCTGAAATACCATTTGCTAATTGCGCTTGATCTGGTGCGCCAGCAGTTGCTAAACCACCAAATGCCTTGATCATGCCTGTTACCGTACCCAATAACCCTCCTAATGTACCTACGGATACCAACGTTGCAATGATTGTTAGATTTTGCTCTAACATTGGCATTTCTAACGCTGTTGCTTCTTCAATATCTTTTTGGATTGCTAAACATTTTTGTTCTGTATCCATAACAGTATCAGTTTCTACTTCTTTGTACTTTAATAAGCCAGATTTGATTACCGCAGCAACAGAACCTTTTTGCTTATCACACTCGCTGATAGCGCCATCTACATTTCTAGATGTTAACAAAGATTGAACTTTTCTTACAAAGGCATCAACATTGCCAGAACCGGCAGCTTTGTTGATTACAAAGAAACGTTCGATAGAAAATACCAGAACCATTAGGAACATAGACATTAAGAAAGGTACAATATATCCTCCTTTGTAAACCATTCCGAAATAATTTCCTGGCAGTGGGTGGTTAGCGTGGTCATTACCTTCAAAGTTTGAGCCGTCTCCCATTACAAATAAGAATAATAGCCACCCGATTACAATACAGATAACGATTGCTAATCCTGCGAAAATCCCAGAACCTTTAGAGTTCTCTTTCTTAGCCGTGGTAGGTGTTGGTGCGTTTGCCATTTTTTTTTTGATTTTAGTTTTTAGTTTGATTAATGTGTTTTTAATTAGTTTTTTTTTTGCGAATAACAAATTTATGATTTATCCTCTAATATCAAAATTTTATGGAAATCTTAAAAATCAGATATTGTAAGTAGATTTTCAATTAACGTTAACAATAACGTCAAAATAAAAAAAGATTGCTTCGCACAAGCAATCTTTTACAATGAAAAACATTTTAGATTTAAAAAACAAATTAAAAAATAATTATTTTCTTAGCGATGCTTTTCATTAAGCTAATGTTACCTCTTTATTTATTTCAGTTTTACATTCTTTATATAGTTGATAATTGATTATCAATTTTTGATTTAGATCATTTGCTACCTTATCATACATTTGTTTATTTATCCAATTATCTTTCGGATTCAAAAGCTCAGAAGGAACATCTTTACATTTAATTGGCATCCGCAATCCAAAAATAGGATGTTCTTGAAATTTTTCTTTTTCTAAATCTCCAGCAAAGATGGAATTTATAATTGCCCTAGTGTATCTCAATTTAATTCTTTCCCCAACGCCATACTCACCACCGCACCATCCCGTATTAATTAACCAGACTTTTACATCAGATTCTCTTATCTTCTTTTCTAACAAATTTGAATAAACGGTTGGGTGTAGCGGCAAAAAAGCTTTTCCAAAGCAAGCAGAAAAAGTAGCTTGAGGCTCATTTATACCTGTCTCCGTCCCAGCAACTTTTGCGGTATATCCTGATAAGAAATAAAACATTGCTTGTGTATTATTTAGTTTAGATACTGGAGGCAATACGCCAAAAGCATCTGCTGTTAAGAAAAAAATATGGTTAGGAGTATTCCCTAATGAAGGAATAACACTGTTTTCAATAAAATCAATTGGATAAGCAACACGTGTATTTTCGGTTTTATCAATATTATCATAATCTACTTCCCTTGTGTTTGGGTAAAAATTGATGTTTTCTAATAATGAGCCAAATTTTATCGCCTTATAAATATCCGGTTCTTTTTCTTCAGAAAGATTGACACACTTTGCATAGCAACCACCTTCAAAATTAAATATTTTATCGCTCCACCCATGTTCGTCATCTCCAATTAAATTTCTTGACGAATCTGCTGATAAAGTGGTTTTTCCAGTTCCGGATAATCCAAAGAAAATAGCCGTATCGCCGTCTTTTCCTTTATTTGCTGAACAATGCATTGGAAGTATTCCTTTAAACGGGAGCAAAAAATTAAGGACCGAAAATATTCCTTTTTTAATTTCGCCAGTGTAAGCAGTACCGCCTATTAAAACTATTCTTTTTGTGAAATTGATAATAGTGAAATTACTTTGCCTAGTTCCGTCTGTTGTAGGATTTGCCTTAAAACCAGGAGCGGCGATAATAGACCATTTTTCTTTATGATGAGCGCTTTTAGTGGTGGTTCTTAGGAATAAATTATTGGCAAAAAGATTTTGAAAGGCATATTCTGTAATTACGCTGATTCCGATTTGATTTTCTTGATCGGCGCAAGCCAAAGCATCTCTGGTAAAAATTTCTTCTTGATGATTTAGATAATCTATAACTTTTTTAAAAAGCCGATTAAAATTTTCCTCGCTAAACTGAATGTTTATATCATTCCACCAAACTTTATCCCTCGTGATATTATCAGCTACTATAAATCTATCCTTAGGAGAACGACCTGTAAATTGGCCCGTATCAATAGCTAAAGATCCTGTTTGTGATAATTTGCCCTCGTTTCTTAATAACGCTTTTTCAATAAGCTGAGGCACAGAAAGCTGGTGATGAATTTTTAAATTTTCTGAAAAATTAAGCTCACAAAAAACTTGAGTTGGTGTTTTTGTTATCTTCATTGTTTTAATAATTGGTTTCCAAAAGTAAATACAATTATTATCATAATAATGATTTAAAAGCTTAAAAACCAAAGGCTTGTATCAAATACACTAAGTCCTAATTTGCTCATTATCAATAAGAAAGAAAGCAATACTTAGTGTAATTTAACCTCCAATTTTTTTTGCTCTAAATCCTTCAGAAATTAATAATCCCATAATTTTTTGTCTAAAATCTCCCTGTATCAATATTTCACCCTCTTTAACGGTTCCGCCAACGCCGCATTTTGTTTTTAGCATTTTCCCTAAATACTTCAAATCTTCATCGGCTCCTATAAAACCAGTAATTAAAGTCACTGCCTTGCCGCCTCGTTGTTTTTTATCTAATTGAACCCTTAAATCTTGAAGTTTTGGAGCTAATGTTTCTTGCGTATTTTCTTCATCAAAATTTAATTGCGCATCTGGATTTGTTGAGTAAACTAAACCGTCAAAACTGTTTAGCTTTTTTTCGTTTTTTTTGTTTTGCATAAATTTATTGATTTGAAGGTTGCTTTTAAACAATTAGTTTTAGTGAAAGGTGTTTTATACTAACTGTTAATTCTTTCCCTTTGATTAATGGTTCGCCGTCTACATGAATTGGCCCTTCAGCATCTCTGGTAATAATCGCTTTATTAACTTTTATAATTTCTATATATTTAGATTGATGCGTGGTTTTTGAGAACATCCTAAAGCCCAAAACAGGGAAAATAGGTAAAGGAAATGGTTTTATGATACATAAATCTAGTAAATTATCGTTTAAGGAAGCCGCTGGGGATATATGAGCATTGTTACCATACTGAGATGAGTTTGCTATACTTAACATAAAGGCTTCTCTTTCGATGGTTTTTTCACCTATGGTAATTTTATAAATTTGAGACTTGTAAGAGCTTATCTCTGTTAGGGTAGATTTTATGTAATTCGTAAATCCCCTATTTATACTATTAGCAAAATGGGCACTAATATGAGCGTCAAATCCCATTCCTGCCATATTAATAAATTTTTCATCATTTATTAAACCAACATCAATATTAATGGTATTTAAAAAATTAATCTTTTTAATAGCCGATTCATGATTTAAGGGAATTTTTAAAGTTCTTGCTAGCCCATTGCCAGAACCACAGGGAATGATTCCCATCGTTTTACCCGACGATTCTAAAACTCCGGCAACCTCATTAATTGTTCCATCGCCACCAACAGCAACCACAATATCATATTGACTGTTAATTGCATTTTTGGCTAGCTCTTTGGCGTGGTTAATATAATCGGTATAAATAATTTGGGCATCAAATAATTCTAAATTTAAATATTGATCAATTAAACTAGGGAAAAAAGTTTTGTTTAACCCCCCAGAAATAGGATTTACGATGAAGAGGATTTTCTGTCTCAAAAATAAATAGTTTGTTAGTCACAAAGTAATTCTATTTTTCTCATAAAATAAAAATTGTTATACCTTTACACCATTATTAAGTGGAATGATTTGAAATGATTGCAACCACGTAAAAAAAATGCTAAACCATTATGCGTTAAGCCCCCTTGTTTGCAATCTCCATACCTTCCTAAATTTATAACAATTTAAAAATTTTAAATATGTCTTATTTATTTACGTCTGAATCGGTTTCTGAAGGACACCCAGACAAAGTTGCAGATCAGATTTCTGATGCTTTAATTGATAATTTTTTAGCTTTTGATAAAGATGCTAAAGTTGCCTGTGAGACTTTGGTAACTACCGGACAGGTTGTTTTAGCTGGGGAAGTTAAATCTAAAACCTATTTAGATGTGCAAAAAATTGCAAGAGATGTAATCAGGAAGATTGGTTATACCAAGTCTGAATATATGTTTGAAGCAAACTCTTGTGGTATTTTATCTGCTATTCATGATCAATCCCAAGATATAAACCAAGGTGTTGATCGTAGCAACCCAGAAGAACAAGGGGCTGGCGACCAAGGGATGATGTTTGGTTATGCTACTAACGAAACTGATAATTACATGCCTTTAGCTTTAGATTTGGCGCATAAATTACTGATTGAACTTGCTGCAATTAGAAGGGAAGATAAAGAAATCACTTATTTAAGACCCGATGCAAAATCTCAGGTAACTATAGAGTATAATGATAATCATCAACCTGTAAGAATTGACAGCATTGTTATTTCTACCCAGCATGATGATTTTGATGAAGAAGCTACTATGTTGGCTAAAATCAAAAAAGACATTGTCAGCATTTTAATCCCTAGGGTAAAAGCTTCTATAAAACCAGAATTGCAAAAATTATTTAATGATCAAATTAAATATCACATTAACCCAACCGGTAAATTTGTAATTGGCGGGCCGCATGGTGACACTGGTTTAACAGGTAGAAAAATTATTGTAGATACTTATGGAGGCAAAGGCGCACACGGTGGTGGTGCTTTTTCTGGTAAAGACCCTTCAAAAGTAGATCGTTCTGCGGCTTATGCAACCCGTCATATTGCAAAAAATTTAGTTGCCGCTGGTGTTGCAGATGAAGTTTTAGTACAAGTTTCTTATGCTATTGGCGTGGCAGAACCCTGTGGTATTTTTGTTGATACTAAAGGAACAGCTAAGGTTAGTTTAACCGATGGTGAGATTGCTAAAAAAGTAGAAAGCATATTTGATATGCGTCCTTACTTTATTGAGCAACGTTTAAAACTGAGAAACCCAATTTATTCTGAAACTGCTGCTTACGGACACATGGGGCGTAAAAATGAAGTTGTAAACAAAACATTTCTTGGCGCAAACGGAGAAGAAAAAACCATTGAAGTAGAATTATTTACTTGGGAGAAATTAGATTTTGTTGATAAGGT
>JACMNZ010000334.1 GCA_014378285.1 Pseudopedobacter sp. | reverse complement strand
TTCCGATTTTGAGAATCGGTTGCAAATACTCCAAAATTCTAATAAGGAAAGTGAAGAAAAATTAAAATTATCTAGACAAAAGGAATTGGAATTTCTAAAAAAGGAAGCAGAGTTAAAAAATAAGGAAGCAGATTTAGAAATTGTAATGCAACGCAGATTGCAAGAAGAACGCAATAGCTTAGCAGAGCAAATTCGTAAACAAGAAATAGAAAAAAACCAAATAAAAGATACAGAATACCAACTCAAATTTAAAGAATACGAAAAGCAGATTGAAGATCAAAAGAAATTAGTTGATGAGATGAAACGCAAGGCCGAACAAGGTTCTATGCAGTTACAGGGCGAAGTACAAGAATTGATTGTAGAAGAATTGCTAACGTCTAATTTCCCATTTGATATTGTTTCTGAAGTTGGAAAAGGAATACGTGGTGCTGATTGTATCCAAACGGTACGTAACAGCAGCGGACAAGAGTGTGGTAAAATTATTTATGAAAGTAAACGTACCAAAGATTTTGGTGGAGATTGGATTGAGAAACTAAAAAAAGATAAAATTGCCGTTGGTGCTGATGTTGCTGTGATCGTTACGCAGTGCTATCCAAAAGGAATTGATTGTTTTGCAGAAAAAGACGGCGTTTGGATTTGCTCTTTTGAAGAATTAAAAGCCGTGGCGTTTGTATTAAGAGATGGAATTACCAAACTTTATACCGCAACCAAATCTCAAGAAAACCGAGGTGATAAAATGCACATGCTTTATGATTATTTAACCAGTTCAGAGTTTTCTAGTCAGTGGAATGCCATTAGTGAAGGTTTTATGAGCATGAAAATGAGTATCCAAAGCGAGCGGAATGCGATGGAAAGGATGTGGAAATCTCGCGAAAAGCAATTAGAAAAAGTGCTTTTGAATGCCGTACATATTAGTGGTTCCGTTGAAGGCATTGCAGGAAAAGACGTGGTTAAATTAAGTATGGGAAATAGTGAGGATGATGAGTTTTTGTTAGATTAGATAAATGATTGATTTATTTAATGTGATATAAGGAATGAAGTATTGAATTTTGAATGATAGAATTATATGCAGTTTTTTACTTTTTACTTTCCACTTTTAACTTAATACTTACAACCTAATACCTATAAACCTACAACCAAAACATGAATTGGATATTATTAATTATTGGGGGTCTTTTTGAAACAGCTTTTGCTTTATGCTTAGGAAAGGCAAAAGAAAGCACCGGAAACGAAACCTATTTTTGGTATTTGGGATTTTTGGTTTGCTTGATTTTTAGTATGTTATTGCTAATAAAAGCAACTCAAACCTTACCAATTGGCACAGCTTATGCCGTTTGGACAGGCATTGGAGCTGTAGGTTCTGTAATTGTAGGAATATTTTTGTTTAAAGAGCCAGCAACATTTTGGCGATTGTTCTTTTTGTTTACGTTGGTGAGTTCTATTGTTGGGTTGAAGTTTGTATCTGAAACGTAATGATGATATAGTTTTTGGTTTAACTTTTTATATAAATCGTGTAAGATAATAATTTCTTTAGCCAATGTTATTAAATGAAGGGATTTTACTCTACTTAGCGTCATGTTGACGATAGGAAACATCTCACTTACAGGTTTGCCACACTGATAAAACACCTATTTGTGAGATGTTTCATTATGACGATGCTTTTTAACTTTTTTAAAACTATTATTTAATAGCTACTGCTACTCCAAAACCTTATCTACATAATCAGAATTCATAATCCCCAAAACCCCCATATATTTCAGCTTAAAGCTGATGGTATCACCAACTTTATAACCACCTTCATTTTGATGGACATCCAACACCAACATATCAGAACTCGC
>JACMNZ010000049.1 GCA_014378285.1 Pseudopedobacter sp. | reverse complement strand
TTGACAATTAAAATTTTTTCATTGATCATATTATCAATGAAATTATCATCAATTAAGAGTACTTTTTTATATTTGAATGATTGCATCCTGATTATCTATACTTTAGGCAAATATATAAAAAGATTGTATGAATCATTTTTCAAAGCTAAAAGCTTAAAGTGCCTGTAATTTCTTTTATACTGACTTCAGAAATTTTGGTTACATATAGTGTGTTAGCATATCTTGCATTGGCCTCAATGTAATTTCTTTGTGCTTCTCTTAACTCTAAAGGCACAATACTTCCTAATCTATATTTTTCTAAGGTGATATCTAGATTTTCTTTTGCCACTTCAATATTAGATTCTTCTAACATCAATAATTTTAAATTTGTTTGATAGTTTTGATAGGCTGTTAACAAATTGGCATTTACATTTTGCTTAATTCTTTCCAAATCATAATTGGCATTTTGCAGTTCTAGATTTGCATTTTTCTCTAATCTGCCTTGTTGAAAACCATTAAATACATTTATTGATGCAGTTAAACCATAATTAAAACCTCTAGTATTAAATCTTAAAGCAAAGCTAGTTGGAGGAGAAGTGTTTTTCGAAAAATTATAGCCAGAGTTTAGTGCTATTGTTGGGTATCTAGCTCCTTTTATTTGTTTGATATATATTTCGGCTATTTTCTGATTAATATTTGCAGTTTGTACATCCAGACTCTTAATATCAACCAAAGGTTTTAAATTTTCATAAACCAAAAACTTATCAATGGCAATTTGTTCATCAATTTTAAAGGCTGTATTTAAATCTCTAGCTAAAAGCTGATTTAGTTGTACTTTAATATTCTTGATTAAATCTTGCTGACGCAATAGCTGGGTAGTATCGGTATTCAAATCTACTTTTGCCGCTAGCAATTCTAACTTAGAACCTCTACCTAATCTATACCTGCTGTTTGCATCTTTAAATCGCAATTGTGATACCTCTAAACCAGTTTTGGTTGATTCTAGTTGTTTATTTTGACTGATCAGATTATAATAAGTATCAATCACATTTGCAATGGTAGTTTGCACCGTAAGTTGGGCATTTAGCTCTCCTAGTTTTTCTAACTCTTTTAATCGATCATAATTGGCAAACATGGTAAAACCATCAAAAACTTTCCAATTTAAACCTACGCCATAACTAAAACTGTTAGACTTTGCATTATTTGCATTTCTAGTGTCTCCGGAAGCTAGATTAACAGTACTGGTTTGTATATTGTTGCTTTGGTTTAAATTTCCAGTAACAGCTGGTAAAATTCCTGCGTTTCCATAGCTTACATCATTTGTACTTATTTCTTTTTGAGTTTTGCTAATTTTTATGCTGTAATTGTTATCTAAAGAAATGGTAATGGCTTGTTGTAATGTTAATTTTTCTTGTGCCTTTAAATCTGATAATGGCAAAATGCACAAAACGATATAAGTTATGCTTTTCAATTTATTCATAGCTAGGATGTCTTTTCTGCAAGTTTTATTTCTTTTTCTGCTTTCTCTGCCCTTGTTTCTTTGTACTCTTTAGACCAGTAAGAATAAATAGCTGGGATTACAAAGAGGGTAAGCACAAGTGAGAACAAAGTACCTCCAATAATTACCGTACCCATACTCATTCTGCTTTTTGCAGCGGCACCTAACGCCATGGCGATTGGCAAAGCACCTAAAGCAATCGCTAAACTGGTCATTAGAATAGGTCTCAATCTAGAAACGGATGCTTCCCTTATCGCTTTAGCAACAGGCATCCCTTGCTCTTTTAATTGATTGGCAAATTCTACTATCAAAATTCCGTTTTTTGTAACCAAACCAATAAGCATAATGGTACCAATCTGGCTAAATATATTCCAGGATTGCCCCAAAAGCCAAAGTGAAAAGAAGGCTCCAGCAACGGCCATTGGTACTGTTAAAATAATCACTATAGGATCAATAAAACTTTCAAACTGAGCGGCTAAAATTAAATAAACTAATAGCAATGCTAAACCAAAGGCAAAAATGGTATTTGAACTGCTTTCTTTAAAATCTCTTGATTCTCCTGCTAAGTCAGTAGAAAAACTCTCATCCAAAATTTTCGCTTTCGCCCTTTCCATTGCCTCAATACCATCACCCATTGTCTTTCCTGGAGCTAATCCTCCAGACACTGTTGCTGATGCAAATCTGTTGTTTCTATATAATTGTGGGGGGCTGCTTTGTTCTTTTGTATTTACCAGATTGTCTAATTGGATCAATTGACCTGTGTTATTTCTTACAAAGATAGCACTCAAATCATAGGGGTCATTTCTTTTTTCACGATTAAACTGACCAATTACTTGATATTGTTTCCCATCCATCGTGAAGTATCCAAATCTTTGTGCACTTAAGGATAGTTGAAGGGTTTGTGCCACATCAATCACGGAAACTCCTAAATTTTGAGCTTTATTCCTATCTATAGAAACATATAATTCTGGCTTATTAAACTTAAGGTTTACATCCGTTATGGTAAAGGTTGGGTCTTTAGAAATCTCGTCCATAAACAATGGGATTTTTTCCCTCAATTTCTCAAAGTTGGGTGCTTGAATAATGTATTGAACCGGCAAACCCCTAGACCTACCCACTGCAATAGTTGCCTGTTGAGAGACGAATACTTTTGCCTGATTGAGCTTTCTCAAATCTTTTGTCAACTTATTGGCTATTTCCTCTTGAGACCTCTCCCTGTCTCCAACATCTTTTAGCTTTATTCTAAAAAATCCGGTATTGGAGGCCCCAGAACCTGAATACCCAGGGGAGGTTACAGATAAATCTGCTGCTGTTTCTGGCACAGAATCCCTTATTAATTCTCCTACCTCAGAAACAAAAGCATCTGTATATTCAAAAGTTGCCCCTTCTGGTGCAATTATATTCATCCTTAAACTACTCCTATCATCTAATGGAGCAGTCTCTTTTGGCAAAACTTTCCAAAAGAGTACTATTAAACCCACACAAACTAAAACTATAGGAAAAGCAAGCCATCTCTTTTTAAGGAATGATTCTAGATAATCATGATAACCATTGTTAAGATTTTGAAAAAATGGCTCAGTTTTATCATAAAATTTAGATTTTTTTGTGCCCTTTATTAAATATGCATTTAACATTGGGGTTAAGGTTAATGATACGAAAGCTGATATTAGTACCGCCGCACCTATAACAATACCAAACTCTCTAAATAACCTACCAACAAAACCTTCTAAGAATATAACTGGTAAAAAAACCGCTGCCAAGGTGATGGATATGGAAATTACTGCAAAAAATATTTCGTTCGCTCCTTTTATGGCAGCTTCAAAAGGAGACATCCCTTCTTCTACTTTTTTATAAATATTTTCTGTTACTACAATTCCATCATCAACTACTAAGCCTGTAGCCAAAACAATTGCTAAAAGTGTTAAAACGTTGATTGAAAAACCAAGAAGGAACATTAAAAAAAATGTAGCGACTAAAGAAACTGGAATATCAATCAAAGGCCTAAAAGCAATACTCCAATCTCTAAAGAATAAATAGATGATAATGATTACCAAAACCAAAGCTATCCCCAGGGTTTCTACAACCTCGATTACGGATTTTTTGATGAATAGGGTATTGTCTAAAGCAATATCTAATTTAATATCTGAAGGTAAATCTGTTTTAAATTCTTCATACCTTTTATAAAACTCACTTGCGATTTCTAAATAATTAGCACCCGGCTGTGTCACTATTGCAGTTGCAACCATGGGTTTCCCGTTTGATCTTAATATCGTCTCTTCATTTTCTGGACCTAATTCCGCGTAACCAACATCTTTAAATCTTACGATATTTGTACCATCGTTCTTGATAATTAAATTATTGAATTGCTCTGCTGTAGTAAGGTTAGCAACTGTTTTTACAGTTAATTCTGTATTGTCACCAGATATTTTTCCTGAAGGGAGATCTACATTTTGCCTATCTAAAGCATTACGGATATCTAAAGGTGTAAGCGCATAGGAAGATAATTTATTTGGATCTAACCATAAACGCATAGCGTATCTCTTTTGTCCCCAAATTTGCACTGATGAAACTCCCGGGATTGTTTGTAATCGCTGTGCAACCACGTTTTCTGCATAATCACTCAATTCCAAAATATTCCTTTTATCACTTTGGATAGTCATCGAAATAATGGATTCAGAGTCAGCGTCTGCTTTAGAAACAATTGGTAAACCATCAATATCACTAGGCAATTCTCTGGCTGCTTGCGAAACTTTATCCCTTACATCGTTTGCGGCACTTTCTAAATCTTTACCTAAATTAAACTCGACAGTTATAGCGCTAGATCCTTGGTTACTAGAAGACGATATATTTCTTATCCCATCAATTTGGTTGATATATTTTTCTAAAGGCTCTGTAATTTGAGACTCTATAATATCTGAGTTAGCTCCTGGGTAACTGGTTCTTACTGATATTACCGTAGGGTCTATAGATGGATATTCCCTAATTCCCAAAAAAGTGAAACCTATTACCCCAAAAAGCAATAAAATCAAGTTCATTACAATGGCAAGAACAGGTCTTTTTATACTTGTAGTAGAAATACTCATTTATTGAACTTAATTAGAAGATTTAATGATTTTAACTTTTACCGGAGCATCTGGCTTTAATGCCATTATACCAGAGATAATTACAGTGTCACCAACCGAAAGACCTGATGAAACCAAAACGTTTTCATCCGTACGGATGTTAGAACCAATTTCTACCGGAACAGCTTTACCATTTTTGCTTACATAAACTTGTTTCCCTTTTAACACTGGGATTACCGCTTCTGAAGGGATTAAGATTGCATCATTAATGTTTTCTAACGATAAACTGATGTTAGCAAAAGTACCTGGCAATAGATAACCTTCTGGATTGGCTGCCTTTGCCCTTAACAATAAGGTTCTGGTACTGATATTGATGGCTGGTTCTTTTGCATAAATTTTGGCCTTAAAAATTTTACCAGTACCCGCAACTGTAAAAGTAATCTCACTACCTACTTTAACCATTTGGGTATATTTTTCTGGAACAGAAAAACTTATTTTTACAGGATTTACGCTTACTAAGTTTGCAATATCTGTAGTTGGGGTAACATAAGCCCCAGTAGAGATATTTCTTAAACCAATTTTTCCTGAAAAAGGTGCTCTTATTTCTGTTTTTGAAAGCTGTGCCCTAATTAGTTGAGTTTGCGCTCGTAAAGATTTAAGTTCTGCATCGGTATTATCGTATTCTTCTTGACTTATTGCTTCTGCTTTCAATAGTTTGCCTGCTCTTCCTTCAATTTCAGAGGCCAATCTTTCTCTTGTTAAAGCCTGTGATAATTGGGCTCTCAACTCTCGGTCGTCAATTTTTACCAATAGTGCTCCTTTGCTTACATTGCTACCTTCCTCAAAATTAATACTTCTTATCAAACCTGATCCTTCACTTCTTATTTGTACCTGTTCATCTGCCTCAATGGTTCCGGATAGATCAACATTGTTAGAAAATTTTTCTGTTTTTATAATTATTCCGTTTACAGAGATTGCTGGTGCTCCCTCTTTTTTTGAAGCATCTTTGCTTGGCTTTTCTGTCCCATCTCCTTTGGCAATTCTGTTATAAATCAAATAACTAAATAATAAAACCAAGGCAACGTAGATGATATATTTTATTTTCATATTATAAATTTGAATTTTTACACTCAACGATAATTGGATGCCCTTTAATGGATTTTAGGTTGTTTTGCAAATCTTTTATCACCTCAAAAAACTGGTTAATTTTATCTTTCTCTATACCCACAAAAGCCTGTTTATTTAAAGATTTGTAAACCTGGTTAATCATCGGTATTATTTTGGTGGCTTTTTCAGTAAGTATTAAAAAATGTTGTCTCCTATCGTCACAATTCGTTTCTCTACATACTAACTCGTTAGAAGCCAAATAATCAATCATACTTACCATAAATGATTTATCAACCTGTAATAATTTGGCCAGTTCCTTTTGTGTTAGTTTTTCTTGATGCTCGTCTATCAACAAAAGGGCATAATGATACCGCTCTAGTGGGATATCTTTAGCAAGACTAGCAAAAGCACTCAAATATTTTTTTGTGATTTGCACCATTTGATAAATCAAAGGCTCTTCATATTTAACCATATTCATCCTTAACTACAAAAATATTAGTAAGTTTTGAAAATGGTTAAGAGTATCAACTATATTACATAATGAATTTTTATCTTAAAATTGCTAATTTTATAACTTTGATTAAAAATCATATTATATGAAAACTGTTTTGTTAAAATCTTTTATTCTTTTCTCTTTACTGTTTATGAGTATCTCACTAAAAGCACAAAGTAACACCGACATTAACTTTGAGGTTTCTTTTACAGAACCACAAGCACATTATGCAGATGTAAAAATGACCATCAAAAATATCAGTAAAAACGATTTATTGGTTAAAATGCCAGTTTGGGCGCCTGGGTCTTACTTAGTGAGGGAGTTTTCTAAGAATGTAGAATCTTTTACTTCTTCTACCGATTTTGAAAAAGTGACTAAGAACACTTGGAAATTAAATACAAAAGGAAAAAAATCAGTTACCATAAATTATAAGGTTTATTGTTTCGAGGTTTCTGTTAGAACAAGCTTAGTGGATAATAATCATGCTTTTTTATCGCCAACAGGCATATTTTTATATGTTGATGGAAAGTTAGACCAACCATCAACGGTAAAAATTATTCCTTACAAGGGCTGGACAAAAGTTTCTACAGGTTTAGAGCCAGTTGCGGGTAAAAAATTCACTTACTATGCTAAAAATTTCGATTGGTTATTTGATTCGCCGATTGAGGTTGGTAACCAAGATGTGTTTGATTTTGATGCTGTGGGCGTTAAATATGAAGTTGCGATGGTTGGCGGAGGGAATTACGACAAGGAGCGTTTAAAGAAAGATATGACAAATATCATAGAAAAAGAAACGGCTATTTTTGGTGAAAACCCTAATAAACATTATGTTTTTATAGTTCATAATTATTTTTCTGGTGGTGGCGGTTTAGAGCATTTAAACTCAACAGTTTTAGGCGCAACTAGAGATGGTTATCAAAATGAAAAAATTTATAAATCTTTTTTAGGATTGGTTGCCCATGAGCATTTTCACCTTTGGAATGTGAAAAGATTAAGACCAGTTGCTTTAGGTCCGTTTAATTATGATGAAGAAAACTATACTACCAATTTATGGATTGCAGAGGGTTTTACAGCTTATTACGATAATTTAATTATTCAGCGTACCAAAGTAATAAGTGTTGATGAGTATTTAAAAATAATTCAGGATGATATTAATGCCATTGATAATTCTCAAGGCGGTAAAGTACAATCTTTAAGCGATGCCAGTTTTGATGCTTGGATAAAATATTACAGACCAAACGAAAATAGCGGAAATACTACCGTTTCTTATTATAACAAAGGATCGCTTATTGCACTGATGTTAGACTTAGCCATCATCAATAAATCTGAAGGAACGCAATCTTTAGATGATGCGATGAGATTTGCCTATAACGACTTTTACAAAAAGAAAGGTAGAGGTTATACTGATGAGGAGATGAAGTTGGTTTTTGAAAAATACGTGGGAGAAAACTTAAATAAGTTTTATGCGGATTACATTAATGGCACAAAAAGTTTAGACATCAATAAATATTTGAATTATGCAGGCTTAAAATTAGAAGACAGAACTGCTGTTGCTAAACAACCTTATTTAGGGGTTACCATCAACAAAACTAATAAAACAGAAATAGCAACCGTTTCTAGAAACAGCAGTGCTTGGGATAGCGGTTTAAACGTTAAAGACCAAGTTTTAAGTATTAATGGAGATAGCACAACAGATGTTTTAAAAGATGTTGCAAATTTAGACCCAAACAAAGAAGCAGAATTCTTAGTGAACAGAGATGGTGTGGTGAGGAAAATTACAGTAAAATTTAAACCTTCTACCAGCAAGAGTATGCAAATTCAAGAAATTGAAAATGCTACCGAGGCACAGAAAACTGTACTGAAGAAATGGTTGAGTTTGTAAAAGGATTTTTTTGAGATAACCATACAATGTGTAAGTTAGAAAGCATTTTACAACAGACCGTAATGTCAAAAATTTTTTGAACTGTGATTTTTGTGATTAAATGATTTTTGTGATTGCTGCAAAACGCTTTAAATCATTTGCCACCATATAAGTTAAAAAAAGTAAAAGAATTATGGTTTAGACGATGAGTTACACAAGCCGAAAGAAAATTTTAGGTAATTTTTGATATTTAAATCTTTTTAAGGTTTGTTAATCCCGTTTTTAGCGTAATATCACGAATTACTTCATCCAATTCTTGGGAGATAAACAGGGATACACCTCCAAAAGAAGGATAAACTTTGTTTTACTGACATAATTGAAATGGAGTATAAAATTCTTCATTACAAACATATATCTTTTCAATAAAAGCTGTTTGGATAGCGTCCTAAGTCGCCGAACCTTTTGCATCCGGATAAAAGCCTCAAATATACTGTCTAATCAATGCTTCGTAGGTCTTTTGGAAAATTCATAATGCCTAACCATTGACATAATCGTAGCAGAGATTTGCATCCATAAAAATAAAACCATCAGTCATGGTTTCTAAACGTTCGGTAATTTACACTGATTGTCTAGTCAGTTCAAGTTAATTCAACTTCTGTTTAAAAACATCGATAAAATTACAAATAATTGATTTGACATTTAACTCATGTAGCATGTTGGTAAAACTGCATTGCAACCAATTATATTTACCGTTAAAGTGCTTTAATCTTAAAGTACAGGTCTCTTGTTAATCCTGATACTTGTGCTACCCGTTACATCAAAGTATTTACCGATACTTTGGCTTCTGGATTGATGTTTATAGCTATATCATCTTCAATACGTTTATTTTGGTGCCTTCCGTATATCCGCTAAGCAGATTGACTGCGATAAACTACATTGAGTTTTGCATCCATAAGGAAATATCCCAACTGCTGTTCTCAATTAATTTTAGGAAAGCAAAATGGTCATCATTGATATTTCGCTGCATAACTATTCATATAAATACTGTTGATCTACGAAATTTAAAAATAAAAAAACCGTCAATTGGTTATATTTAGTTTTTGTATCAAGTAAGGATGTTAAATACAAGAATAAAGAAATACTTTATTAAATCCTTTACTATCAAATACTTATTTACAATCCGTTCATTTCATGTTAACAAACGAATTAAATGTTTTCTGCTTTATATTAAAAAAAACACCTTGAAGGTACACCCTTTTCCAACTTCGCATTCTACTTCAATTTTCCCGCCTGATGCATTAATAATTTTCCGAATCAGGTATAAACCTATTCCAGTACCCTCTGCCATTTTGTTACTGTTGGCTCTGGTATATTTTTTAAAAACATTTTCAATTTCGTCTTTCGCAATGCCTATACCATTATCTTTTATCGTTAACACGATAAACTTGTCTTTTTGTTCTGTTTTGATACTGATTTTTGGAGTACGATTTGGAGCACTGTAATTAAGTGCATTTGTAATGAGGTTCAGCATTACACTTCTTAAGTTTTTTCTGGCAAACTGAACTTCTTTTATTTGGAAATCTGATTGGAAAACCGCTTTTGAAAGTTTAATTTTTTCCGATAGCACTTCTTCGATCTCCGCAAATAGTACCGGAAAACTTTCCAAAGTTTTATCCTCATCTTCAGATTCAATAGCACCTATTTTAGACAAATCATTAAGGATAGCTTTGAAAGTGGTTATGGCTTTATTCAACATCCCAGATAATTCCATGACCTCTGGATCTTTTGAGTCTAACTTATTGTTAAGTACCTCCAGCAGCATTCCAATATTAACAATAGGTACGTTTAAGTCATGTGAAGCACCGAATACAAAGTTATTCAAGTCGGCATTGATCCTTAAAAGGCTTTTATTACTATCATCAAGACTTTGATTGCTGATGTCTAATTCCTGTAGCAACTTTTTTAACTCCGTTATATCATAAAAACTAATAATTGCCCCATAATGTTTCCTACTGTTTTTCTTCAGGTAAGGCATCGTCATAATCTGATAGGTTTTACCATCTAATGCTTCCGCCTCACGGGTAATGGGTTCTCCGTTTTCAATAACCTTCTTAACGTCATCTATCAAGCTTTCATCTTTAAGATTTGTTGTGATGTTACTCAGTGGGCGTCCAATATCAGCCTCACGGATGTTAATGTGCTTTACGGCTTCACTAGAATATCTTTTAAGCAAAAGGTTTTCATCAACAAATAGTTGCCCATTAGTGTTACTTCTAAAATAATTGTTTAGGTCGTCATTTAGGTCTGTCAATTCGTCTATGGTGTATTGATGATCCTTATTAACCGCCTGCAACTCCTCATTTACAGATTGCAACTCTTCATTTGAGCTCTGCATTTCTTCGTTAGCAGATTGCATTTCCTCATTGGCAGATTGCAGTTCTTCATTAAAAGATTGCATGTTTTCATTAGAAGCAGCAATAACCTCATTAGCTACCTCTAACGAATGTTTCAATTGAGCTACTTCCCGTTCTAAACTTACTACGTGTTCTTTGGTTACCTCGTTAATATCCTGTACTTGGATTACATTTTTTTCCAATCTATCAGTCTCGCTATCCGTAAACAAAACTAGTAGTAATCTTTCTTCTGATTCATCAAGATAAAACGGACTGATCACAATATTTATCAGCCTGCTTTTAACTTTGTCAGAAACTTCTATGTTAAGCTTGTCAAGTACCACTCTTTCATTCAACTTTAAGGCTTTATGTGCTGCGGCTTTAAATACTGTAGAAATATGTTCTGGCAATAAGTCAGGTAAATTAAAGTTAAAATTAATATTTTTCAGATAGCCTTTGGTATCACCAAATGATTGCACAACCAATAACTTTTCGTTAGTACAAACACCATTAAGGCTACATTCCATTACCAATGCCGAATTGACCTGATCATTAAGTTTGGATTTTGATAAGGGGGCGATGTTTTTTTTTCTTATTTCTACATTTGTTGTTTTTAACTCACTAATCCTGTGAGAAGAAAAAGAATCAAATCGAACGTTTCGTCCTGTTTTATTACTTTTAAGAATGTTCCATTTCCCACTGATCTCACTAAAGCCATCTTTTATAATGGAGGAGCTTTCACTAGGTCCCAAGAAAAGATAGCCACTTTCCTTTAATCCAAAATGCAGCATAGCAAAAACTTTTTGCTGTAAAGTTCCATTGAGATAGATTAACAGGTTACGACAACTTATAAGGTCTATATTGCAATATGGAGGATTTTTTGTGAGATCATGTTGGGCAAAAATCAGCATTTTGCGTATTTCGTGTTTTACTTTATAAGCATCGCCCTCTTTGCTAAAAAATTGCTGTAATCTATCTTTGGATAATGTTTGTGTGATGCTTTCTGGATAAACTCCTTTAGAGGCGAAGTCCAATGCAGCTTTACTAATATCCGAAGCAAATATTTTCACCTCTATGTTTTTAGGATTCTTATTTAGATATTCCTTAATCAAAATTGCCATAGAATAAGCCTCTTCACCAGTAGCACAGCCGGCTACCCATAACTTCAAAACTTCAGTATTTTTTTTTATAATTACTGGGATAACAGTATCTTCAATAATCTTAAAGGCTTCTGGATCTCTAAAAAAAGAGGTTACACTAATAAGGAAATCATTAGCCAATAAACTGATTTCTAACAGATTTCCTTTTAAGAAATTATAATATTTACTTATCGTATTTAGGTTATGATGCACCATTCTCCGTTTAATACGACGGATGATAGTTGGGCGTTTATATTCAGAAAAATCTAGCGGAAGTTGTTTTTTTATAAGGTTAAATATCTTTTCCAACTCTTCTTCACTGATTTGTTCAGACGGTTGATCAGTCAATAATTCCATTATGCCGTCTTTCACATATTCTTCGATAATTTGAGGCATTGCCGCCGGGGAAAGAACTTTATCAACACAACCCGTTTCAATAGCGGCTAATGGCATTCCATTAAAACTAGCTGTCTCAGGATCCTGCACTAATATCATGCCTCCGGCTTGTTTTATGGCTTCAATACCTTTAGAACCATCATTACCAGTACCAGAAAGAATAACGCCAATGGCTTTTTTGCCTCGTTCTTTAGCCAAAGATGACAAAAAACAGTCAATGGTCATGTGCGGCCGTGGTTGATCTTTTTTATCGGACAAAATTAACCTACCATTTTCTACGATCATGAATTTGGAGCTTGGTATCAAGTAAACCGTATTATTCTTAATATCTACGTTTTCAATGGCCTCAATTACATTTAGCTTACTGTGAGGAGAAAGTATCCTCACCATCTGGCTTTTAAAATCTGCTGAAAGATGTTGTATAACGATATAAGAAACTGAATCAAGTGGGGTGTAATCAAAAAACTTAGATATAGCTTCTAAACCACCGGCTGATGCGCCGATGGCTATGATGTAATGTTGATTGCCAATTTTAGCCATGTTTTTCGGGTGATGATAAGTATATAAATTACGCTTACAATTATAAAGCCATTAAATCTAACAAATTATTGGGGCCTAACTTATTTCAGTTACTTTATGGGCTTTATCGGAAAAATGAGGGTAAATGATGTTCCTTCGCCTAATTTGCTTTTAAATTTGATCTTGCCATTCATCAAAGCAGTGTATCGGCCTACTATATTTAACCCCAATCCGGTTCCTGGTATATTTCCGGTGTTATGCGCCCTAAAAAATGCTTCAAACAAATGCACCTGGTCTTCTTCTGGTATCCCAATGCCGTTATCTCTAATAATGACGGTAAAATAGCCTTTAGTGATTTTAGTGCAAAATTCTATTAATGAATCTTTACCAGAATATTTAATTGCATTGCTAATCAGGTTAATAACGCTATTTTTGAGCAAAGAAGGGTTGATGGTGGTTAAGCGCACAAGCCCAATGTGGTGGTAAACAATCTGTTGCTTTTCTTTTGCAAGCGACTGCATGTCATCTGTAATCTCTTCACCAAATTTGACTACATCTAGCATACTTAAGACAGGCTTAATTTTGCCAGTTTCAAGCAGTTCTAGCGATAAAAAATCGTTTAAAATATTAGTTAAGTTTTTTACCGCATTTTTAATGGTTTCCGTATATTTTTTAAGGTTTGGATGATTTAGCTCAAAGGACAACTTTGCAATTAATGAGGTTGCAAGCTGTATGGCAGTAAGCGGCGTTTTAAATTCATGAGATGCCATAGACACAAACCTGCTTTTTAGCATATTTAGTTGCTTTTCTTTCT
>JACMNZ010000333.1 GCA_014378285.1 Pseudopedobacter sp. | reverse complement strand
TCATAGTCAACGGACCTTCATGAAACTCGCTATTTAATTCATCAACAGAAATTGGCTCAGCATAACTTCCATCGGCATTACATGTAGACTGGTAAATATCCAAATATGGCTCATTATTCCAGCCGTATATTTTGCTGCTTTCATTTCTGGCACTGGCAAAATAAAGCACATCACCATAAAGAACGGCACCAAAATCAAACCGTTCTGAATTCAGCGAAATTCTCTCGACCTCAAATCGCTTTTCTACAGCATTTAAATCCAAAAGAAAATTTGGATTTTTAGTAAATGTTATCGCACGTTGGTCATTGGGCATCAAATTGGCAAACGTTTTCATTTGAGTATTTGATTCCGCATATTTGCCATTAGATTTTAGCATTTGAGCATATCTGTAATAGGCTTCCGCATCTTGCTGAGATTGTATTGCTTTAGCATACCACTTTTCAGATTCTATAGTATTGTGCATATAATAATAACTATCTCCGAGTTGCTTGCTCACATACGTGTCGGAATTCCCATTTTCGACTAATGCGATATATTCTTGGGCAGCTTCAACATAATTATAGCTTTCAAATAATTTATCTGCTTTTTTAGTCTCTTTGTTTTATGCGCTAAGTGAAAAACTAGCTAACACAAAAACAGTAATATTGTATTTTTTTTCATTTCGTTAAGTAATTAAATTTTAGAAAAATCTAGGAGAACGGGACACTTTTTTCGATTCAAATAAATCATATAATAATATGAATTCATGTGACGACGGAGCAGTTACTTTTAAATCTGAAATGATATGATCATAAGAATATCCAATTCTTAACACAGGAGTTACTGCAAAATTTATCATGCCACCAAAACTGTCTTGCAACCTGTAAGTTGCTCCAATTTCGAACTTTTCCTGAAATAAAAAATTAGCTGACAGATCTAAAGAAGGAGTTACATTAAAGGCTGATTTCAGCATAAAAGAAGGCTTAAATTTAAGCTCATAATTAACATCGAAAACATAACCTGCAGTAAGAAAATAATGTGACACATTTGAGCCATATTCTCGTCCATTATAATCCAAATGCGCTGATTTAATCACATTGGGAAGCGATAATGCTACATAATATTTGTCTGTATAATAAAACAAACCTGTTCCTAAATTTAATGAAGTATCATTAATATCTTCTCCAAAGATACCTTCCGATGGGTCCGGCAAACTCGATTGAATGTCTCGAAGTCCTACTTTGTGAAAAGAAACTCCTCCTTTTACACCAAATGCCAATCGTTGTGTATCTCCCAGTTTCAATGTATAAGAGAAATCTCCAAATACATTTTGTTCCGTTACGGGTCCAATCTTATCTGATATTAAAGAAATACCAATACCAACATTTTTTCCTGCAGGCGCATGTCCTGAAAAAGTAAAAGAAGCAGGTGAGTCTTCAATATTGACCCATTGTTTTCTGTATAAAAGACCTAAAGAAACACTCTCTTTTGAACCTGCATAGGCCGGATTGATAACATTCATATTATACATGTACTGCGTATAATGTGGATTTTGTTGCGCTTTTACATCTATACATTTGAAGAGAGTTAAAAGAGACATCAATAGTATTTTGTTCATATCTGTATTTTTTCTTTTTATAAGTCAACTAAAAATAGTTGTGGACTAATAAATATATTATTTAATGTTTTTCTCTGATTAGATAAATCCAACCAGTTTTGGGTTCACCACTATTGAATTCTATCACATAATAATAGGTAGCACTTGGAAGATCTTCTCCTTTGCTTGTCTGACCATTCCATTGGTCGGAATAATTATTCTGGCTGTAAACCTTAACGCCGTATCTGTTGAAGATTTCCAGTTTCTTGACGTTCATCAATCTTAAATCAAAGAAGTCATTCGAACCATTTCCATCAGGGGAAATTCCTTTTTGGATGTTACAATAAACCGATTCAACGATTACATCGCTTGATGTTTCACAACCGGTGTTTAAAGAAGAAACAGTAAGTGTATATGTTACTGGGAAAACTACTTGTCCGCTTGGTTTCAAAGCAATTACATCCGTTACGTTTAGCACATTTGAATTCGTACCTACTATATTCCCTACTTTATCTTTCCATTGATAAGACACATTGTTTGGATCATATGAACGTAATAATGGATTAGCAGTTAAAGTATATTCTTTGTTTTCACAGTCTGCTATGGTTTCAAATTGAATTTGTGGAGGAATAGCGTTTATAATTGTTTCAGAACCTAGAGTTATACACGTAATACTATTTGTAAATCGTACGCTTATTGTATATTTTCCAGGAGCCAAATTATTAAAAACAGCACTGTTTTGATAACCACTACCTACACTATACTGAACATCTGCTTGGGTAGCAATCTCGATACTTCCTGATGGTACAAAACAAGTTGGCTGCGTAACCCGCACCAGAGTTGGTGTTGATGGCAATAAAGGAAGTGGATTAACAGTTACACTTGCTGTACTTTGTATGGAACATGTATTATCCGCTATATTTCTTACATACAAAGTATAATTATTTAGTGCCAATCCTGAAAATGTATTCGAAGATTGATACGTTGTTCCATTCAAACTGTATTCTACTCCTGTTTGTGTGGTGATTGAAATGCTTCCCGATGGAGTCGCACAAGTTGGCTGAACTACACTTGCCGTTGTTGCAACAACCGGAGGAGTAGGAACTGCGTTTATTGTTGTCATTGTTGCCGATGACTTTAAACAAGTATTATCCCCTGTACTTCTTACATACAAAGTATAATTATTTGGTGCCAATCCTGAAAATGTATTCGAAGATTGATACATCGTTCCATTCAAACTGTATTCCACTCCTGTTTGTGTGGTGATTAAAATACTTCCCGATGGAGTCGCACAAGTTGGCTGAATCACACTATCCGTTGTTGGTACAACCGGAGGTGTTGGAATCGCATTAATCGTGATTGCTCCCGAAGATGGCGTTACACATATATTATCCGCTGTATTTCTTACATACAAAGTATAATTATTTGGTGCTAATCCTGGAAATGTATTCGAAGATTGGTACGTTGTTCCATTCAAACTGTATTCGACACCAGATTGTGTAATAATTGAAATGCTTCCCGATGGAGCTCCACAAGTAGGCTGAGTAACATTCAAAGAAGTTGGGACTGCCGGAGGAGTTGGAATTGCATTAATGATTATGGCAGATTCAGACGAAATTACACAAATAGTGTCGGCTGTATTTCTTACAAACATAGTATAATTCCCCGGAGTTAATCCGCTGAATGTGTTTGAAACTTGATACGTTGTACCATTTAAACTATATTCTGTTCCAGTTTGTGTCGTTATGACAATACTTCCGGATGGTCCTCCACATGTTGGCTGAACAACATTTGCCGCCGTAGGAACTACGGGAGGAGTTGGAATTGCATTAATCACAGCTGGAATTGCCGATGACAAAGCACAAGTATTATCTGATATCTTTTTAACAAATAAGTTATAATTTCCAGGTAATAATCCCGAAAACATATTAGAATTTTGATAAACAGTACCATCAATACTGTAATAAACTCCGGGCTGTGCTGTAATATAAATCGTCCCTGTCTGAACAGCACAAGTTGGTTGTGTTATACTTGACACTGAAGGAGTGGAAACAAAATTCATTGTAATATTAGATTCAGAATAACACGGTATCAATGCTGCTGAAGCAACAACAACAGGATTAGGATCTTTAAAATTATAATCGATAGCTGCTTTGCCATAATCTAAATTACTACTTCTTTCCGGACTCAAAAATGAATTTGTAACTGATTGACTACCGTCTTCTTTGTCATTCATAGTCAATGCAAAGAATTTAATATCTCCTGTCGTATAACCAAGTAGAGATTTTAAGACTTCTACTTCAAAACCACGACTATAATCATTAATTCCGGTATTGTTTTTATCAACACCCATTACGGCCGAAGGAAAACCTGAAGCCGTACTTCCTAAAAAAGTTTTAACAGAAACGCCGGATTTTAATTCAATAACATTTGCATAATAGTTAGTTGAAGTGGCATCTGTAGAAATAACCAAACAGTAATCAGCCAGAAAATAAGAATCAAATGTACTAGAGCTATTATTAAACATATTAAAAGCTTTAACTGCTGGGTCATTATCAGCTTCATTTCCGAAATCTGAAACATTAAATCCTCCAGATTTGGTATCAAGAAATAATAAAATACTCCTATTAGATAGCACTTTTCCAGCAATTCCTAATACAACCTTATCCTCTAACGCGCTAATTTTAAATGAATTAACATATCCCGTTGAAGCATTTACGGATAAGGCTGCCGATAAAAAATTATCCTCCAAAACTCCTGTACCCCAGGCCATTTCAGTAATTGAACCATCCAATACTACCGCGTATCTAGTTCTAACTTTTACAACTTGCCCATCCGATAAAGTATTAGTTGTAAATACTCTACTCGTGGACATCCCCTGCATCACCACACCATCAACAGAAAATTCAAATAAATCAGCACCACCAGAAGCAGTAAAAGTAACTGTTGTTCCAAAACATAAAGGGCTTGATGTATTATTTTGCGGCGACGCTGTCAAAGTAACCGCAGGAGGAACTACATAAATTGAAGCTACTACAGGCACACGTGTACTAACATCACCGCCAGATCTACTACGAACATAATACGTTTTAGTTGAACTAATACTTGGACTGTATACAGACCCGGTGTATATAGGAGTTGCTGATGACTGAGATGCAAACCATTCGATGATTTCAGAACCATTAGCACCAAATGCATAAACATTAACCTGCATTAAAGCAACACCATCACCGCAAGAGCTGCCCGCAGTTGTTATAGGTGGAGCTAAAGTCGCTTTAGTTTTGGAATTCCTTGACGTTTTTTTAATTTTTTTTATTGTATCAGTCAAAATTGATTTTGACGATAATACAAAATTCACATTATGAAACTTCTCAAGGTCATTTAAATTTTTCGAACTCAATGTAAAGCCAAATAACAAATGAAATAACAAAAATAAAAGTAATTTTTTCTTCATAAACTGGTTTTGTAATTAATATAATATTACTAATAATTCAAAATAAACGACTAATAATTTAAAAAAATAAAAGTAAAGTTTTATTTTGGTTCAATCAACAAAAAATTAATTAATAATTAACAATATTATAAACAAAGTATAAATAATAGTTAAATATATTTTTGTGTTAAAAGCTATTATATTAAAGTGCATACTTATTAAACAAAAAAAAACCTATTCAAATAAATGAATAGGTTTTTAAAAGAAAGGCGACGACATACTCTCCCACATAACTGCAGTACCATCTGCGCAGGCGGGCTTAACTACTCTGTTCGGGATGGGAAGAGGTGAGCCCCGCCGCAATAACCACCTTAAGGTTGTTTTGCAATGGGTATCCGCCGCGGCGGACAACATTACACAATATCTTAACATACTGAGATAAAGAAAAAAAATTAGTTCCTGAAACAAGTTCAGGATAAAAGAAAGTTTCTTCTCCCGACCGAAGTCGGGAGAAAAGGTGTACATAAGCTTACGGGTTATTAGTACTACTCGACTATGACATTACTGCCTTTACATCTATAGCCTATCAACGTGGTCATCTCCCACGACCCTTAAAAGAAATCTCATCTTGTGGTGGGTTTCGCGCTTATATGCTTTCAG
>JACMNZ010000332.1 GCA_014378285.1 Pseudopedobacter sp. | reverse complement strand
TTACACAATTCCCTTAAGTGCGCTAGGAAACCCTACAGAAATAGTTGAGATTATTTTGCAAGAATTTAGTGGTTTTGCACCAAGCACTATTTATATAGATGATATAGGTTTTATTTAAAAAAATCATTTAGGGTTAGATTTCATTTAATAGGCGAAATCTAACCTTTTAAAATAAAAGCAAAGGCATAATCCTTTGTTCCTTTAATTATTAATTGCCATGAAAATAAATTTCAATCTTTATCTTATCGGTATTGCGCTCTTACTTGCTACTTTTTTTAGTGCATGTAAAAAAAGTGAGGTAACTCCAACGCCAGTTGTAGTACCGCCTGTTATAGTGGTACCACCGGTTGTTACGCCACCACCAACATTAGCGAGTATCAAATCTGGATTAGTAGATAAAAATGCGACAGATGAAACCGCGGCAATGTTCTATAACATGAAAATCCTAGCCAAAACAAATATCATGTTTGGGCATCAAGATGATACTAAACGAGGTTATAAATGGAGCGAAACAGCTAATAGGTCTGATGTTAAAGAAGTTACAGGAGTATACCCTTCTGTTTTTGGATGGGATTTTTTAGATATCGCATCTTTTCAAAGGAATTCTTGGTTTGATAATCAAGCAAATGTAATTAGAAATTTGGCTGCCGATGCCTATAGAAGAGGCGCAATAAACACTTTCTCATGGCATTATTGGAATCCTGTTTTGAGTAAAGAAAATGGTCAAGATGGTGTTGCAAATGGTCTAAATGCTTCATTTTATTACAAGGATGCGCCTTCTCCAGCTGTTTCCAGAATTTTGCCAGGAGGTGATTATCATGAGGTTTACAAAAAATCTTTGGATAGGATAGCTGATTTTATAAGCACATTAAAAGCTGATGATGGTAAATTAGTACCGATCGTTTTTAGACCTTTTCATGAATTAGATGGAGATTGGTTTTGGTGGGGGGCCCCTTACTGTACTGCCCAAGATTATAAAGATTTATACAGATTTACAGTGAAATATCTACGTGATACCAAAGGATTACATAATATCTTATTTTCTTTTTCTCCTGATAGAAATTTTACAACTACAGATCAGTATATGGCAAGATACCCTGGTGATGACTATGTAGATATTTTAGGAACAGATAATTATTATGATTTAAAAACCGCATCTGGAATAACTACTGCAAGCAATAAGTTAAAAATCATATCAGACTACGCTATTAGTAATAATAAAATAGCTGCGCTTACAGAAACAGGCTTAGAGAACATTAGCCAAAATGATTGGTACACTCAAGTTTTATTAAAAGCAATGACTCAACAAAAATTGGAGCTTTCTTATGCTTTAGTGTGGACAAACAGTGATAATACTGTTTGGACTCCTTACGCCGGACACCCAGCTGTGGCTGATTTCATAAATTTTAAAAACAATTCTAATATTATGTTTTTGGATAGGCTTCCTAAAATGTATCAGCTTAATAAATAATTCTGAAAAACAGAATTGATGAATAGAAAATTGGTTAAATTTAGTATAGTG
>JACMNZ010000048.1 GCA_014378285.1 Pseudopedobacter sp. | reverse complement strand
TTTACCGCTGCATTAGCATCGTGAGCTAATAAATTAAGATTAGTAGTGTCAACATTATTTGTTCCAACAGATGGTCCTACGTACACCCCACCAGACGCTCCAACTCCACGTTTATCATACGTCAATACAGCAATACCTTCTTTTGCAAGACGTTTTGCAAACGCCATTTCTCTTTTTACCGGGTCCGACCCATGCACAATGACCACTGCCGCAAATGGATTTTTAGGCGTTAAAATGGAACCTGCAAGCGTGACGCCCTGACTTTCAAACTTCACCTCTTGAATGACAAAATCGGTCGATTGCGAAAATACCGTTACTGGTAAGGTTATTAATAATAACCAGAGATATAAATTGGATAAAAAGTTAATTTTCATTTTGAATGGAGCTAAAAATTTAGTTTAAATGGACTTGATGAGCATTACCTACAATTAACTTCTATCACCAATCTCCTTATCTAGCGCAAGTCTTTGTGAATTGGGTTTTGCTTAGGCCCCGACTTGTGCTCATGAATAATAAGACACCAAACTCCTATTGCTCTTTGCCATCTTTCGGAAGACTTGCGCCAGTATGGGTATTTTTAAATCTGTTAACATTACTATCCTTCATTCCAATCTTTAACCATTGAATCAAACTGCGACCAGTTAATTTTAATTGGTTTCTTTGCATTACTTGGATAGTAATCTAAACCTCCTTTTGAAATGGTAATAGTTCCTAATCTTGAGTCGTCTTGATTAATTTCAAAAACAGCATCTACATTTCCTAATTCTCTTTTTGGTAAATCAATAAATACATTGTGTTTTGGCATAACATTATAATTTTATTTATTATTCTTCTTAAAATTCTCCGCTTGTTCAAAAATCTCTACATACACTTCATCTTTATCAACTGGTGGATATCCATATTCATCCAACAACAATATCAACCCAACTTTTAAGGCTGATTTAATGTCGTCTCGTTTGTTCCAGTCAGGGAATTTTGCTTGTCCGTCAACTAAGTCTTTCACGGCTTTTGCCAGTTCAATCATTTTGTTTTCAGGGTATTTGAAGTCATATTTTACACAAAGTTCTTTTAAGATGTCGTAAAATGCTTTTTCTTCAAAATCAATTCCCAGTTCATCACCAGCAGAAAATTCTTTGTGGACTTCCCAAATTAAATCTGTTAAGGCATTTGCCATTTCTTCATATACCTCACTTTTCAATATATCCCCATCTCGTTGGTTGTAACGTTCTACTAAAACCTGCATCTTCTTGGTAAAATCAATTCCTTTAACCTTGTTTACCTTTTTCATTTCGCCAATTACCTTTGCAAGCAATTGCTGTAATAGTTTGATTTTAGTATTCGGTAACTTGATTTTATCAATTTTTGCTAGGTAATCTTCATCAAAAAGATCTTGCTCCGTTTCGTTCTCATCCCCAAGTTTAAAAATCTCTTCTACTCCATCGCTTTGTAAAGCATCTTTAATCATTTCTCTTACACGGGCATTCATTTGAGCTGTGTCTGGAGCATCGCCTTTGGTCAATTTAAAAACAATAGAGCGAACTGCTAAATAAAAATGGGTTTGATCTCTTTCTAATTGTTGAAGTAGTTCGCTGCCAGTACAAATGTCGTAAGCTGCCTTTAGACGTTGAACTAAACCCATAAAACGGGTCTCAAATTCTTTAGTTTGCTGAACATATTCGGCAGCTAAATTTAAGGTGTTTAATTGCTCGAGTGGAGTACCTTTAAAATATTTGCTACTATCAAATTTGTGAAAAAGTTTAGCTAACAAGTCTAAATGATTTCTTACGATTATTAAAGACTCGGCTATGTCTTCAAAATTATCTTTATCACCATCATTGTATTTAGCTAAAGCCATGTTCATTTGCTTCTTAATGCCAATATAATCTACTACCAAGCCTTTATTTTTACCTGCAAACTTTCGGTTTACCCTAGAAATAGTTTGAATAAGACTATGCTGTTGTATAGGTTTATCAATATAAATTGAATCTAAGAATGGCACATCAAAACCAGTTAACCACATGTCTACCACAATAGCAATTTTAAAATTAGACTTCTCGTTTTTAAACTGACGGTCTAATTCTTTACGGTATTCTTTTGTCCCTAACAGATTATACAAGTCTTTTACATCGTCTTTGCCTCTTGTCATAATCATTTTGATGCTTTCAATAGGCTTAATTTCTTTTTTATCCTTCTCACTCAAATCTATTCCATCAGCAGCAAATTTTATTTCAGCCCATTGTGGTCGCAATTCTATGATGTTTTTATATAATTCGTAAGCAATTTCTCTAGAGCTGCACACAAATAAAGCCTTTCCTATTACGGTTGACCCTTCTGATACTCTATTTTCATAATGGTTTACGAAATCTTCTGCAACAGCTTTTAATCTATCAGGATCGCCTAATATCGCGTACATGTTTGCAGATTCTTGTTTGCTTTGCTCTATTTGATAAGCATTTGCTCCTGATTCTGCGGCTTCCTGATAATATTGTTCTATTTTAACTAACTCACTATTTTTTAGTGCAACCCTAGCAGCTCTGCCTTCATATACAATTCTTACAGTTATTTCATCCCTTACAGATTCTGTCATGGTATAAGCATCTACCACTTTACCAAACACATCAAGTGTTGCATCAATAGGTGTACCTGTAAAGCCCACATAAGTAGCATTAGGCAAAGAATCATGAAGATATTTAGCAAATCCAAAGGTTTTAGTCACTCCTTTCTCTGTTACCTTTACTTTTTGGTCTAGATTCACCTGACTTCGATGCGCCTCGTCAGATATACAAATGACATTATTCCTATCTGTTAACAATTCAGTGTCTTCTGTAAACTTATGAATGGTCGTTAAAAACACGCCTCCACTTTGGCGACCTTGTAGTAGGTCTCTTAATTGCGATCTGCTCTCTACACTGATAACGGTATTATCACCAATGAAATTTTTAGCATTTGTGAATTGACCCGAAAGTTGGTCGTCTAAATCGGTACGGTCGGTGATGAGTACAATGGTTGGGCTTTCAAAATAGGTGCTTCGCATTAATAACCTTACTAAATAAAGCATGGTATAACTTTTACCACAGCCAGTTGCGCCAAAATAGGTTCCTCCTTTTCCATCACCATCAGGTTTTTGCGTTAATTTGATATTTTCAAATAAAGCCCTAGCAGCATAATATTGAGGATAACGACAAACAATTTTTTCATTCTTTTTTGAACTATCCGGGATATAGATGAAATTTCTTAGAATATCCTTAAATCTGTTTTTATAAAACATTCCCTGAATAAGCGTAAACATACTATCAATGCCGTCAACATCTTTTGCTAAACCCGCTACCCTACGCCAAGCATAATAAAAGTCGTAAGAACCAAAAAAAGAACCTGCTTTGGTATTTACACCATCACTAATTACACAAAAGGCATTATATTTAAATAGTTCGGGGATATCTCGTTCATACCTCACCGTTAATTGAATAAAAGCATTATGAATGGTACATTCTTCCCGAATAGCGGTTTTAAATTCAAAAACAACTAAGGGCATTCCATTTACATAAATAATCCCATCTGGAATCCGCTTTTCTGTTCCTGTGATTTCCAGCTGATTGACGAATTTGTAGATGTTATGATCTTCTCCATAGTGAGATTCTTCTTCTCCCCAAACTGTTGGCAAAATTTCTGTTGCAGGTTGTTGTTGGTGATTTAAACCTGCATAATCAATCAATTGGATATAAATATCCTTTTGGTTACGGTCTTCTCTTTTAAGGATGAAACCGTCTGAAAGCATTCCTAAAAATATCTTATTACTTTCGTATAAATCTGAAGCAGCAAGAGATTTTAATTGAAGGATAATCGATTTAATCTCATTTAGGGTGATACCTTGGTCTGCATACTGAGTGAGTAAAAAATTGGTTAAGTCTTCTTCAATGAGCACTTCCTCTGGCTGGCGTTTAAGCGTATTACCAAAAAAATGGGGATAGCCTTCCAGACCTAATAAATCAATAAATGCTTGCTCTAATTTTGCTTCAGTGAACTTCATTTTTATAAAATTTATCCTCAGCCCATTTTGATGGATTGCTGATGATATAATTGGCTATGTTTTCGTATGATTTTTCATCACGTATGATGTGTTCATAATAATTACGTTGCCATAATTTGCCGTTAAAGGATTGCCAACCCAATGTTTTCACCCCACGAATATATTCATTCGTCGTCATTGTTTTAAACCATTGCACCACCGTATGTAGGGGCGAACCTATGTGTTCGCCCAATAAAGGTTTACCGCCCAATAAAGGATTATCGACAGATAACTCTTTATTCCCCAACAACAAATTATCGCCAGATAATTTGCTGTTGCCAACCAAATCATCATTAGAGCAGACACGCAGGTCTGCCCCAACATTTTCTACAATACAATGAAAATGATTGGGCATTACCACCATTTCATGACATTTAATATCCGGAAATTTATTTTGTAATTCGTAATACCATTTCACCACCATTTGCCCTGCATCGTTTAATATTATTTTGGGGGTATGGTTTGGATTCGGGGGTATTATTGGGTTTGGGTTTGTTTTGGTGTTGGGGTGTGTTATTGGGTCGGTGTGTGTTATTGGGTCGACACGTAGGTCGACCCCTACGTTAAACATACATGCACCATCCTGACAACAAATGGTTACAAAATACAAACCTGCCTGTGCATAATCATATCCTTTTAAACGGATTGACCTGCGATGGTGGATATTTGGATTGTATTTATTCATTTGTTAATATCATTGGAACAGCAAAATATTTTCCTGCATTTAGCTACAACTGCTCATAATAATTTTTAATCCTTTTTGCCATAGCAACTCTTCTGTTCTTTAAAAAATCTTCATAATCTTCATAAGTTGCTTCTGCAATACTTACAGGAATGTCATTTTGCAATAAATTCTCATTCAATAATTCTTCTGAATCAATGGTACTGATATCATAAACTTTTGCAGCAATCTGTTTCTTTACCTTATCCATATATTCTAGCGGCGAAAGCATCCCTACTTTAACATTGGTAGACTGTTCTGTATAGACAAAATTAGCCACCTGATTGTACTGTGTTTGTACAAAATTGTGCTTCATCAAATATTTTTTAGGGAAAATATGGTGGATATCTCCTCTCTGTTCAATCAAACTGCTAATTTTCATAGTTTTTCCTAAAAAAGCTTTCGCATTAGATTGACATTGTGCCGCTAAATACACATTATAAGCATTGTTATTAATGCTTGATGACTCTAAAATGCTTACCAAACCAAACTCCCAAAAGCCTTCTCCTAGTTGTGATTGCTCCATTTGTTTTAAATAAACGGATATCCCTTTTTCATTTATTTGTTTGATATCTTCATCTATCATAGATTCGGCAGATCCCGAATACCTACCTATTAATAATGACATCACTAACCACCTTTTTACAAAATGTTGAATCTCTGCATCGGGCATGCTATCTTTACGCAATTTTAAATACAAAGCATAAGAGAAATTTAAACTGTTTTTTGAGGATATTAATTTATTACTGATTAAACCCGTAGAATGAATCAACATTAAAAAGCGTTGATAACTGGTTTGGTTTACAAAATCCAACAATCCATCCGCTAAATTTTGGAAACTGCGTTCGGCTATCTCGTCTTCATAAGTTCTGCTTTCAAAATTTCTACCCGATAGTAAAGCCACCAAATCACTAAACTTACCACGGCTAAACTTATAAGTAAAAGTAACCCTTAAAAAATCCACATAATCAGGTACATAGAGGTCGTCTGTACCTGTTGCCATCCATTTAATGGCTTTATAATAATCGTGTTCAAAAAATGCTTTATCGTTATCTACAATGCTTTTGTTAAAATCTTTATCTACTACTAAGCGACAGAAATAATCTATCAGTTTTCGCATTCTATTACCGCCATGCCTTTCATCTGCCGCAATTTTCGACATTACAAAATCGGCATTACTTAATACCACCCCTTTTTGATTGATGCGTATAAATATTTCGGTAACGGTGTCAATATCTAAAGAATGATCGAGTTCTATAATCCCTACTTGTTTATTCTTAATCCGTTTTAAATTCTCTATGCGCTCTTCAATTAAATCTTGGTCAGTCTCTGGGTTGGCATCCATAAAAGTTCGGATGGCTTTGCTAATAGAAATCTCATCATTAATAATGGGATTGATGCTATTGATCCATTCTGAGCTGTTCTCATGCGCCTTATTCAATACATCAAACTTCTCGGTAATGGGGTTAAAAGCAATACGGATATAAATCTCTTTGTAATTATTATTGAGTACTCTTTGCCCAACAATGGCAGCTGTTAAAGCAGTAATGCGCTGTTGTCCATCTATCAGTACTTTTTTACCAGCCGATAGCTCACCGTTTTTCAGTTTTACATCTGGGTTACGCCAAGTGATGATATAACCCACCGGATAACCCTGATACAAAGAATCTATTAAATCTCTAACTCTTGCCGCTTTCCAAACAAAGGGTCTTTGAATTTCAGGTATGGCTATTTCGCCAGATTTAATCCAAGTTAATAGGGTTTCTACGGGTTGTTGATGTACGGAGTATTTTGTCATTTAGGTAATGCGTTTTAGGTTGATTAAATAGTACTAATCTTTTTTTTCAATTTTCTTTTCTGGCTTTATATCAAGACTTTTTGCTAATTCTTTAACCAATTCATTTGCTTCAATTTTTTCCCTAATGATTTGTTTAAAATCCTTTACATCCTTTGGATTAGAGATTTTCATTAATTCTTTAATGTCAGAAGCATTTTTAATTAATAGGTTGATTGCATCATCGTCATTTAAAAATTCTGTTTTTATAATTGTTCTAAAATTCTCATTTGGATTTTCGTTTAAGGTTGATTCCTCCATAAAATATGGTAAAAAGAACTTAAATACTTTATCTGTTGTTAAATCCCTGTTATTATAAAGTTTATCTCTAACATCCTTAAGAATACTAGTGATACCATTTTCTGATAATTTAAAGCTGTTTAGTAAAAATTCCCAATCGCCAATATTATCAAAAGCCTTATTATCTATTTGTATATATAACACAGATTTTAAACTTTCTTTGGCTTCGATATCCCATTGATTAAAATTCAATACTTTTAACAGCTTAAAATCTTTAGAATTGAAATCGCTAAAAGTAGCTATCCATTGTTCTTTAGTAAATGATAGAAAGTAATCTTCTGCCGCTGTTAAAAGCTTTTTTGTCAATCTATTATCTATTGTATAGCAACTTTCATATAGTGAATTTGGAAATGTAGGTACATCAATTTTTGCAAAATCATTGTAGCTCCAATTATCTAATTTATTTAGAAACTTATCCGTTTCAATCTTTGTGCTATCAACAATATTTTCAAATTCAGCTAACACTTTTTTAACAAGCAGTTTTGAGACACCATAATTATTGTTAATTAGTTTTTTAACTACATTAATAAATAGAAGCTGGCTTTCAAATGCTTTACAATTGATAAGTAAATCACCAAAATTGATATAAAATTCAATCCTTTCAGCTACTTTTTTCGTTACAGCATCATCCTCAGAAGCAAGAATACTTGTAAATTGATGTATATAAGAAGTACTAAATTTATTCAATCTAGCTATACGCATACATACTAAATCATAATAAAATTCTTCGCTTGGTGGCGTTTGAGAGAATAGTGTATAAATCTCCTGATCATTAAGCCACATTGTAATAGGTTTTTCTGATATTTCCTTTAGTCTACTGTACAGGATTTGAAGATTACTAAACGCAGATGATTTATATGCTTGTACTTTGATTTCAAGTTCTTCCTTAAAACCACCTAGTTTATATTTTGGTAATAGTTTTGGTAAAAATTTGATATTTCTTAATTTTTCTACATCAAGATTAATTAAATAAGAATTAACATCATTATTATCCGATTCTAGTTTATAATTGTAAAAATTATCTTCTTTAAGTGCAATTAAATTCATTAAAGATTCAGCAGGTACTGATTTAGGTTTTAAACCTTCAATTATTTCATTTAAATCAATATCAATTTTTTCGCCTTCTAAAAATTTGTTTAAACCATCAACTATATTAGAGAATTCTATTGCCTCAAATTCTTCATTTAATCTTAATTCTTTAAGAATTTTATTGAGGTATGTCTTACTTTTATCAATAGATATATGCTTTAGGAATAACTTCTGAGAATCATTATAAGTAAATTGAGTTTGACTATTTTTAATTTGCTTATAGTAGATATTATCCCAAATTGATTGTATCTCAATTTCATTAATATTAGATTCTGCATCTAATTTATCCAAAGCCAAAATTGGATTATCATAATTTTCAAGCTCATTTAATACCGCAAAAACTATTTGTGCAAAAACATTCGTTTTTGAAATTTCAATCAGCAATTCTGGGTTATTGTTTACCAAGCTTTCTTTCAGCTGTTTCCTGTAAGCTATTTCTAAAGCGTTTTTAGGGTCAATTTGATATGATAACGCTGTGATGTATTTTTGAAAATCTTCATCATCCGCGTATACATAACTTAACCCTTTTAAAAATTCTGGTTGAGTTATCGCTTTTAAAGGATCTTTTAATATTTCATCTTGATTAAGTACAAATAATGAAACATAATTTAATGGTATATTTTTATCCAGTAAGTGATAAGAAACAACTCCATTTATGAATGTGATTATTTCACGTGGGGTGATGGATGGCCTGAATACTTCATAAATTTGTTGAACTTTAAGAAATACCTTTTCATCTGAATTTGTAAAAGCTTCGTCCCATTTTGCTTTGAAAAATTTCTTCCAATCTGAAAGAATGGGTTGTGAAACTCTATAAACTAAATCAAACGTCTTGTTCACATAATCATTAGCAAAGTCACTTTGTTTATCTTGACTATTTAAATCACTGAAAGCATTTTTTAAATGTTGCCTATCAAATGGGATAATAACTTTAATGTTTTTATATCTTTCTTCAGCAAAGAAAATATGAATTGAAGACCAAATACTTAATATTTGCTTTTTAGGTAGTCTGTCAAAATTGTCAAAAACTAAAATGAGCTTCTTTTCACCTAAATCAACATCAATCTCTTTCATCCATGACCTAAATTCTTTAACAGAAGGTTCGCTATCAGAAATAGCTTCTATTCTTGTTTCCTTTTCCTGTTTATTGGTATAAACCTGTAAAGTTTTTTGAGCGGAAAGTTTAAATGATTTTAAAACTCCTTCCTTTTTCAACCAACTACAAACTAAATTCCATAGAAATATTCCGAAAACAATTAAAAGCGGAAAAACAACCAATATAATCTTCCAGAACAAATTTTCAACACCGAAATAGTCACCATTTTTATCTTTAAAAGTATTTACAGCTGGAATATATACAATTGCAAAAAGTGAGAATAAAAATCCAATACTTAAATAAGGTAAATTAGTGGTTGTAATTGATTTACTTTTTGACAATAATATTTCTAGTTTATCTTTCCATTTCTGATTATTACCAACTAACATTTTATCACTATTTGAAAGTAGTTCAGTCAATTCAACTAGTATCGCTCTTCTTTGCTCGTCTTCTTGATGGCCCCAAACATCATACATGAAAAAGGTATAATCTGTAAGTTTATTATCTAAAATTTTTACCAGATTACTTTTTCCAGTTCCCCAAGAGCCTTCAATTCCAAGAACTTGAAAATCATTTGTTTTTATCACTTCTGCTAAAACATTTGCAATTTTTTCTTGGGATTTACCCTCAAACTCATCTTTTCCAATTGGTGTATTTGTTAAGAATTTAGCATTGTTATTTTCCATATGAATAGTTGTAGATTTTAATCTTTTATTGTTGCCAATTTAGAAAGCAATAAGTCTTTTAGTTCAGTTAGCTTTTGGTTTAGAACAACAGTGTTCAAAATATAATCATAAATTGGTTTTATTTTTAGTCCAAAAACTTTAACTGATTGTTCATCTGGTTCAATCAAAATTTGACTTTCAAAATCTTTAGTTACTAATGCTGCGAAAACAGCCCCTACTGCCTCATTTTTTAGTTTTTCAATTGCAGATAATGTGATTTGATGAGCGAAATATTGGTTCATTCCGTTCATCCCAGTAATTGCATAACAACTTTGGTTCATTGACATTTCGCAGCCAGCAATTGAGATTGCACCTACAGTTCCTCTTGCGGTTACAAAAACTGTATTAAAAGGATACAATTTTGTGCTACTATTTTTTAAGCCTAGTTCAGATATGTTTTTTTCTGTTTGAATTGAATAATAACTACTTACAACATCGGCTGGTGTAAAAAAAGGGATATTGCCGTCCCAATATTTTTCTTTATTTGTATCAGGTGTTCCGCCTCCACTAAGTTTAATAATTTTAGTAAATGGTTTTACTTCCCATCCCTCCGGAATCTCTTTCTCCAATTCCTCACACCAAACCATCTCCCCCCCGTTACTTTTATAAGGCCTCCCGTTTTCATCAGGAAATTCAAAATCCATAAACCACTCCTTATAAATAGCCTGTGCAGTTTCTTCTAGTTTTTGTATCAATTGCTGGTTTATAGCAATACGGTTTTGGATAACTTGGTATTCTTTTACAATTTCTTTTTGTTTTTCAATTGAAGGAACTTTAATTGGTGTTCTACAAAATGTTTCCCAAGATATACCACCTCTTACATCGCCTCCACTTATGTAACCGATATATCTGTCATTTTCAGGTCGGCAAAGCCACATCATTAAATACTCAGGTAATAGTTCATTTTTATCACTTGGTTCAAATACATAATATGCTGAAGATATAATTGCTGGTTTTTCATCATTATACAAATCGACGGGCAGTTTTTCATCACGACCAACACTCATTAACTTACAAGCTAATTGTTCTTTTCTTAAAACTTTGTAAATTGACAAATCAACCCCGTTGAGATTAGCAACTGAGGGAATAAATGTTTTTTCCATACTCACGCCTAAAAGATTTGTAATTAGCAGGTCTGAATTACGTTCGTTAACCTCTCTAATATATTTACCTAACTCACTATAATTTGATTTCATAACCTAAGTCTTTAAATACGGTTAGCAAATCATTTTTTGAAGCAGCTTCTGCTTTCAATAATTCAAAAAACTCAGTTTGCAGAGTTTGCATTTTTTTGTTAAAGTCAATGTTTTCATCTCGATTTACAAACTCAATATATTTACTAGGCACTAAAGAGAAATCTTTTTTTTCTACTTCGGCTAAAGTAGCGGAGTAACAAAACTCAGGGATATTTTGATAGCCTGCCAGGTTGAGCGGAGTCGAAACCTGCCATTGATGATAAGTGTCCACAACTTTTTTAATATCCTCAGGAGCAAACTGTGTAAATTTCTTTTCAAATGGCTCACATGTTTGTCGTAAATCCATAAAAAGAATTTCCTTTTCACGGTTTCTGTAATGACGTTCTTCATCTCCAATGCTTCTGCTATGGGCTTTTTTGTTTTTATTTAAAATCCAAATGGACACACTTATTGGTGTTGTATAAAACATTCCTTGAGGTAAAACCAGAATGGCTTCCACCAAATGATTTTTAATTAATTTACGGCGTATTTTATATTCTTCGCCACCGCCGCTAAGCGCTCCGTTTGCCAATATAAAACCTGCAATGCCATTGTCGGATAGTTTACTTACCATGTTCAATATCCAACCGTAATTGGCATTGCTTTTTGGGGGTACATCATAACCTCTCCAACGTGGGTCGTCTACCAATTCGTTATCTGCTCGCCAGTCTTTTTGGTTAAAAGGTGGGTTAGCCATAATGAAATCGGCTTTTAGATCTTTATGCTGGTCATCACCAAAAGTGTCGGCAGCTTTTAAACCTAAATTGGCGGTAATCCCTCGGATAGCCAAGTTCATCTTTGCCAGTTTATAGGTGGTATTTGTGTACTCCTGCCCATAAATGGAAACCTCTTTGGTATTGCCATGGTGGGCATTAATAAACTTAATGGATTGCACAAACATACCACCCGAGCCACAGGCAGGATCGTAAATGATGCCTTTATAGGGTTCTATCATTTCGGCAATTAGATTGACAATACTTTTCGGGGTATAAAATTCTCCTTTTCCTTTTCCCTCTGCCAAGGCAAATTTAGATAGGAAATACTCATACACTTTACCCACTAAATCATGCGCTTTATCCTTTAGCGTATCCATTTCGTTAATGGTGTCTAATAAGGAAGCGAGTTTGTTAGTGTCTAATCCTAATCGGGAGAAATAATTATCTGGCAATGCGCCTTTTAATGCTTTGTTGTTTTTCTCTATGGTATGTAATGCGGTATCAATCTTTAAAGCAATATCTTCTTGTTTGGCGTACTTAATGATATAATCCCATCTGGATATTTCATCCAAATAGAACACATTACTCATATTATAGAAATCGGGCATTTCTATATATTTTTCTTTGTCCTCTGCAATTAGTTTTTGGCGGTGTTCTTCAAATTTATCACTGGTGAATTTTAAGAAGATCAACCCTAAAACCACATGTTTATATTCGGCCGGTTCTACACTGCCTCTTAGTTTATTTGCAGCTTCCCATAAGGTGACTTCAATAGGTTTTTCTTTTACTTCTTTCTTCTGTTTTGTCATTTTATGGTATCAATATTTTATATTATTTGTGTCGGCTAATTTAAGTTTTAAATGCTAATGTCTTTTTGGGTGCGATATCAAAAAATGGCTCTTTTTGTTTTGCAAAGGGTCGCCTTGTGTGATGGGCAAAACCAAATGTGCCATTTGTGCAGCTAATTAGAAATTGAATTTAAAAATTTGCTATGGTAAAAAAATACAGAGGCGTTGACTCTTAGGTTAGCGCTCTGATTGTTTATATGTTCAGTCATATGTTTGTGTTTTGTTCTTTTGTTCATTGTTGCACTGTCATCAGTTAGGCTTGCAGGTAAATAAGATCTTTATTCAACTCTTAATCGTTTACAACCGTTTAATAGCCCCTATTTTAAACCCCAATCTACCCAAACATTTCCACAAAAATTACTTGACAGTTAAAATAAATGAAAAATACCAGATTGTTGGTATTGTAATTATGTTTCGAAATAGTTAATTTAGGGTATTGTTTTACCTAATTAAAGAGTATCATGAAACCTACAAAAAACCTAATGATTGTTGACAATCAAGCGATGAAAGAAATGTTTGGCCTATCAGACAAAGCCGTCACTGTTAAGCGTAGAAAAATTCGTTTAAGATTTGGTTTAACCAAAGAAGAAATAATTACGACTTATCATGTGGCAGAGTTTACGCACACTCCA
>JACMNZ010000331.1 GCA_014378285.1 Pseudopedobacter sp. | reverse complement strand
CTTCAAAACGTCCGCAGGCGGTGTATGCTAGATCAACAGAAGCTGCACCAATTCTTCTTAAACCATGGCATTTTTGCATCACTTCGGTAAAAAGATTCATGTAAGCATCCTGTCTTTTAAAATCGTAATAAGGAAAACCGGTTGCAACTAAGCTGGTAGCTAATTCATTATTATCAGAAACGCTAATCTCTTTCCCGTTCAAATATGCCTTACTATCTTTCCAAGCGTAAAAACATTCGTCTTGGTTTATCTCATAAATCACTCCAATTACCAATTTATCGTTTTGCTTTAAAGCGATGCTGACGGCAAAAGCAGGAATTCCATGTATAAAATTAGTGGTACCGTCTAAAGGATCAATAATCCAATTAAATTCTTCGCCTATTTTATTTGATGTGCCTTCTTCTGCTATAAAACCAGATTGCGGTAAAAGCTGGGTAAGTTCTTCGATAATCATTTTCTCTGCCGTTTTATCCACATAAGAAACCATATCGTTTTTACCTTTATATTCTATTTTTGAAGAATTAAAGGTTTTAGATTCTGTAATTATAAATTTGCCCGCTTTTTTAGCAATAGCAATTACTTCTTCACAAAGCTTTTCATAATTCATCATCTATAGTTTTTATCTTGAAAGTAAAAAATTTATGGATATAATAGCTAGAAATACCTAAACTTAAGGCGGATGCTATCCTTGCTAAAGTTGGCGCAATGTTGCATATCTCAACAAAAATCCTTAACAACCCATAATTTGCAAAAAAGCCTATAAATGCTATAAAGCTAAAACGGAGAAATTGTTTTCTGCTTGCCAAATTAGAATCTGCAAATACCGCATATTTAGTAAGTAAAAAATTGATAACCACGCCACATGAATAGGAAATAAGAAGAGCAACGTTATGTGCTTTGTTTGAATGCCCAAAGATCATTACCACATCATCAATAAAAATAAAATTAAAGGTGATGAAATATACAGTAACATCTAACAGCATGGCAATCCCTGCTGATAAAAAAAACCTTACAATCTTATTCTGAAAAAAACGGTACTGATTTAAAGTATTTACAATCGCAGACTGCATTAAATCATTTCCTTTCTTTTATTATCTGCATTGTAACAGAATACGATTCCTATTGAACCACCTAAAACAAGTATTGTTGAGATTAATTCTGCTTGTGTAAATCCAAAAGAACCAATGTGGTATTTAGAATTAACTCTAATTAGTTCAATAAAAAATCTTTCTAAACCATTTACTATTAAGTAGATGCAAAATAACACTCCTGGTGTTTTTATTTGTTTTCGGATTGACCACAAGAAGAGGAATAACAAAATGCAAGCAACTGATTCATAAAATGATGTTGGGTAAACGCCAATTGCCAATTCGCTACAAAATTTACCTGTACAACCGGGTATGGCAACCCCTTCATTAATTACATTATGAGGATATTTAAAAGACCACATCCAATCTGGAGCCCAAGAAAACCAATTTGGTTTAGGGTTTGTATTATTAATTCCCCAATCTCCATCACCAGACAACTGGCAGCCAATTCTTCCAACGCCATAAGCCAACATCAAACCAGGGCCAGAAACATCTGCCATGTGAATGGCTTTAATCCCGTTTTTACCTGAAATATATAAAACCGCAATAGCTCCACAAATTAAACCTCCGTAAAATGTTAAACCGCTAAATGAAAGTAAGTTTTGAATTGGATCCTCCATAAAACGATCCCAATATTCTAAATTATCAAAAACTTTTGCTCCGATAATCCCTGCAATAGCTGCATAAGCGATAAAAGTCCCCATCATTTCATAAGGATGTACAACTTCAGTTATTGTTTTTGGTGTGTTTAATTCTTGTTTTTTCTTCTCACGATAAGCCCAATAAGCAAATAAAGAAGCAAGGATAATTCCAGCTATAAAATTCCCTTTTAAAGATAAAATGAAACCTTGTGGATCATTAACAAAAGCGGTATAATTTAAAAGCCCGTAAACAATTTTATAACCAATTATAAAACCAAATAATCCGTTTAAAATCAATTCTGAAAAGGAAGCTGGTTTACCAATTACAACTTGTCTTTTAATGGGATGTACCTGACCTAGTTTTTCTCTTCTCTTTAATTCTTCTGAAAACCCCCAGTAGCCCGCAATAAAAGCCAAAGCCACAAAAAAACCGAAGGTTTGGATCGGTAAAGGAATATTTATCCCAAAAAGATATTCTATAAGATATGATAAAGTAGGAAACATATAATTTTTCGGGTTTATTAATGGATTAATAATTCGGTTGATTCTAGAATACTCACATCGCCATCTGGTAAAATAGCATCTAATTTGATCACTTTAAGGTCGTTAACTAAAATTGGGTCATACTTTACTTTTACCTTTACATAATTGGCGGTAAAACCATGCATAAATCCTTGTTTATGGTCGGCTTCAAAAAGTACTTCTGCATCTTTACCTAATTGGGTTTCATAAAATGCCCGTCTTTTCTTTTCTGATAAGATATGCAACATCTTACTTCTATCTGCTCTTTGCGAACCTGGTACAACGCCTTCCATCTCAATTGCAGGAGTATTTTCACGTTCTGAATAGGTAAATACGTGAAGATAGGAAATGTTTAAATCGTTTAAAAAATTGTAAGTATCAATAAAGTCTTCACGAGTTTCGCCAGGGAAACCCACAATAACATCTACACCGATACAAGCATCTGGCATTAACTGTTTAATAGTCTTTACTCTATCTACATACAATTCCCTGCGGTATCTCCTTCGCATTAAACCTAAAATCTTATCAGAACCAGATTGTAACGGAATATGAAAATGTGGAACAAATCTTTTAGATTGAGCAACAAATTCGATGATTTCGTTAGTTAACAGATTGGGCTCTATGGAAGATATTCTAATTCTATTAATACCTTCAATTTCATCTAAAACCTTAACTAAATCAAAAAACTTATCTTCTCGATTGCCATTTCTAAGACCAAAATCGCCAATATTAACACCTGTTAACACAATTTCCTTAACACCAGAAGCAGCAATTTCTTTGGCTTGCCTAATTACACTTTCTAGGGTATCGCTTCTACTTTCTCCCCTAGCCAAAGGTATGGTGCAAAAAGTACAAGAATAATCACAACCGTCCTGAACTTTTAAGAAAGTTCTTGTCCTATCACCAAAAGAGTAAGAAGCAACAAACTGATTAATTTCTGAAATGGGACTATTATGAATTATTGTTTTTGGGTTTTTAGTAAAATCTGTTATGAATTCTACAATCCTAAATTTTTCTGCCGCACCCAAAACCATGTCAACTCCTTCAATATTAGAAATTTCTTCAGGTTTAAGTTGAGCGTAACAACCTACTATAGTGATATATGCTGATGGGGAATGCTTTAAAGCCTCTTTAACAATTTTTCTGCATTTTTTATCGGCGTTTTCTGTTACGGAGCAAGTATTGATGATATAAACATCGGCACCAGCAGAAAAATCAACAACCTCAAAACCAGCATCTCTAAACTGCCTACCAATGGTAGATGTTTCTGAGTAATTGAGCTTACAGCCTAAAGTATAAAATGCAACTTTTTTATTCATATATTTTTAGGCTGCAAAGATATAAAAATATAGCTTATCTAAGGTTTGCTTTCTCCCCAACGATAGCTAGGATTATCAAAACCGGCTAAATCCAACACTCTATTTACAACTGTTTCAGCAACCTCTTCTATAGTTTTTGGCTTATTGTAAAAAGACGGAACTGCAGGGCAAATTATTCCTCCAGCTTCTGTAATCGTCTTCATATTGTTAATGTGGATTAAGCTTAATGGTGTATCTCTTGCAACGAGTATCAGCTTCCTTCTTTCTTTAAGGATAACATCTGCAGCTCTGGTAGTTAAATCATTTGAAATGCCAGTTGCAATCCTTCCCATTGTACCCATAGAACATGGGATGATGATCATGGTGTCATATTTAGCAGATCCCGATGCAAAAGGCGCCATAAAATCATTTTTATCATAAAAATTAAAATCGAAATTTTTATAGGTTTCATCATCTAATTCAAACTTCCAAACATCTTTTGCATTATCAGACATTACAATACCCACTTCTGTAATTTGATCTTTAAGCGTTACCAATTTCTGCAACAAAACTTTTGCATAAATAGATCCACTAGCTCCTGTAATAGCCACAACAATTTTTTTATTTCGCATCATATTTTAACAAAATCGATATAAAAAAGTTCTAAACAAAAAAGGGCCGAATATAAATATTCGACCCTACATCTACCTATGAAAAACATGCCCTTTGGGAGGGCATGACAAATATAGAAACAAATTACTTGTTTAAACAAATTAATTAATAAAAAATATTTGAAACCGTATTTTTTCCTTGAATGTCTTAATTTTAAGATTCTTAAATAGACTAATCGTTAACAAAACAGAATAATTATTACTGTTGGTTAATTATTTTTTGTGTAAACTATTAATTATTTCAAACACACGTTTTCCAGAATACATTGCCGCGTTAATAGAACCATTGCTTAAATAATCGCCACAATTAAAAATATTTGATTGATTGATTAAGTCTGAATCTGGTATATAATTTTTCACATTTACTTGATTTGGTAAGGCATAATTAATTTTAAAACTTTCCAAAAATTCCCAATCAGAAACATCAAACCATTCTGACATTTCAAGTTTTATATTTTGGGCAATATCTTTTTGAGACAATAGAGCCGTGTCTTTTATTATTGATATTGAAATAAGATGCTTTTGATATGGGATATAATTTTTTGAAATATTATCCATTATGGCCATATTATTAACCAAGGCGTTTTGGTTAGCATTAAGTGCAATAATTGGATCTTTAAAAGGTAAATTATCTGTTGTGAAAAAATAATTATGTACAGAGCGGTAATCTTTTGCAATCTTGGTAAATGGCTTAGGTAAGCTCAATTCGTCTGTTGCAATCACAATATAATCAGACAAATATTCATTACCATTTTTACAAATAATTTTATTGTCTTCTATTTGAGTAACAAAGCTATTATAAAGAATTTGATTGGTTAACAGCTCTCTAGCCAGTTGTTTAGGTATTTCTTGCATTCCGTTTTCTGGAATTAGAGCGTCTCCTTCCCCAAACATCTTAAAAACAAAATTGAACATTCTGCTAGAAGTTATTAATTCCTTTTCTAAAAAAATACCTCCCAAAAAAGGTATAAAAAACCGATTTATCATTTTATGACTAAAACCAAGTTTTAATAAATAGCTTATAGTAGTTTGCTCTTGTTCTTCAAAAATTTGTTCTACAGATTTAAACTTTAAATTTATTTTAAGCTTAAACATGATTAGTTTATCAGCAAAAGAGCCTATTGGAGAAAATAAAGTTTTAAATAAACTCAATGGTTTTCTTAATGGGTCTAAAACATCATAGATCTTATTCTGATATAAAATCTTAGCTCCTGGATCAAAAGCTTTCAAGTGTAAATCATCATAATTTAACAATTCTTTTGCTAAAGGATAATTACCTAACAACACCTGAAAACCATGATCTAACAGATAACCATTTTTATTAAAGGTTGTAACCCTGCCGCCAATTTGATTAGATGCCTCTAAGATTAGAATTTCAAAACCTGATTGTTTTAAAAGTTTTGCAGCCGTTAAGCCAGCAATACCCGCCCCAATTATAGTTACCTTATTATTTTCTATTCTCATTATATTGCTTTAATGTATAATATAAGATATTGTTTTAGATAACTTAAAGAAATTAAATTGGAGTTTTAGATATTTGTATACTAAGATTAACAACTAAAAATGACGAATACCATGATAGAGAAAATGAATTTTCATACAAGAAAATGGGTTAAACCCGAAGATTTGAACCCAAATGGGACCTTATTTGGAGGAAGTTTATTAAAGTGGATAGATGAGGAAGCTGCAATTTATGCCATTTGCCAGCTTGATAATAAACGGGTGGTAACGAAGTATATGTCGGAAATTAATTTTTTAAGCTCTGCAATATTAGGTGATATTATTGAGATGGGGATTATTGCCACAAAATTTGGCACAACCTCACTTACGCTATTTTGTGAGGTAAGGAATAAAATTACACGTCATAGTATTTTAACAATTGATAAAATTGTATTTGTAAATATTGATGAGGAATTTAATCCTATACCACATGGTAAAACAAAAATTACTTACTCGGTTGATAGATTTAAAGATTAAGACTTCTTTTTAAAATTTTTATTTTTCCAGCTAGGGTTAAAACTTCTTTTTGCTTTAGGGTTATAGATTGGTGCATCTGCAAAGCCATCTGGCAAGGGCAGTTTTATTATTTCATTACCTATCAATGCTTCTATCCTAGCAAATTTTTGCTGGTCTTTATCGTTAATAAAAGTGATGGCGGTACCTGTAGTTTCTGCTCTTGCGGTTCTACCTATACGGTGGATGTAATCTTCTGGATCTGGCGGAACATCATAATTTACTACTAAATCAATACCAACAACGTCTATCCCCCTAGAAATAACATCAGTACCCACTAAAATTGGTAAACTTTTACCTCTAAACCTTACCATAATATCCTCTCTGCTTTCTTGTTCAAGATCAGAATGAAAGGCTTCTGAAGATATTTTTGCTTGGTTTAGTGCAGAATTTAATTTTTTAACTGTTTCTTTTCTTGATGCAAATACGATTACACTTTTATAAGATTTATCAGATAAAATGTCTTTCAAAAGTGCCACTTTTTGTTCATCAAAAGCTAAATAAGCTTGCTGTAATATACCTTCTGATGGTTTTGAAATAGCTATATTAACTTCAACAGGATTATGGAGAATCTTTTTAGAAAGTGCCCGTATTTTAGGTGGCATGGTTGCCGAAAACAAAAGATTTTGTCTTTTCTCCGGCAAATAACTGATAATACGAACAATATCTTCGTAAAAACCCATATCCAACATCCTATCTGCCTCGTCTAAAACCAAATGTTTTACTTTTTTTAAGTTGATAGTTCCGGATGTTAAGTGTGCTATCAAACGGCCCGGAGTTGCCACAACAATATTTACACCATCAGTTAAAGAACGCTTTTGTTGCTCATAACTAAAACCATCACCACCACCATAAACAGCAATAGAAGTACAACCCGTAAAATAAGCTAATCCCATTATTTGTTGATCAATTTGCATGGCCAACTCCCTTGTAGGAGAAAGGATTACGGTATCAGTATGAGAAATATCTGCTTCTTGTATTTTATGCAATAAAGGCAACAAATAAGATGCTGTTTTTCCTGTACCCGTTTGCGCACAAGCAATTAAGTCTTTATT
>JACMNZ010000330.1 GCA_014378285.1 Pseudopedobacter sp. | reverse complement strand
ATGATAAATTTGTTGGTGTGGAAGCTAAAAAGTTATTTGAAGATGCCCAAGTTTTACTTAAACGTATTGTTGATGAAAAACTGCTTACCGCAAAAGCTGTATTCGGTTTTTGGCCGGCAAACTCTGTTGGAGATGATATTGAGTTGCGAGTTGAAAGTGAAAAGTCGGAAGTGAAAAGTACACAAGCCACAGCCGAACAAACTAACAATCTAGTCACCATTCACACTCTTCGCCAACAGGCAGAGAAAGGTAAAGACGAACCATATTATGCTTTATCAGACTTTATCGCACCAAAAGAAACTGGAATAAAAGATTATTTTGGAGGATTTGCAGTTACAACCGGACATGGTTGCGATGAGCTTGCAGCAGAATTTGAAAAAGACCATGACGATTATAATAGCATCATGACTAAAGCTTTAGCAGATAGGTTAGCTGAGGCTTTCGCTGAGAAATTACATGAGATGGTGCGTAAAGATTATTGGGGCTATGCAAATGAGGAAGAATTGGACAAGGAATCTTTAATCAAAGAAAAATATCAGGGAATTCGCCCTGCACCAGGCTATCCTGCTTGTCCAGACCATACCGAAAAGGGAACGCTTTGGGAACTGCTAGATGCGGAAAATAAAATAGGTTTAATCATAACAGAAAGCTTTGCAATGTATCCAACAGCGGCAGTTAGTGGTTTCTATTTCGGTCATCCAGAAGCCAGATATTTTGGTTTAGGAAAAATTAATAAAGACCAAGTAGAAGATTACGCAATAAGGAAAGGAATGGACTTAGAAACTGCAGAAAGGTGGTTGAGTCCGAATCTAGGGTACTAGATGGCTAGGTGGTTAGTTTGTTAGATTGTTAGGCTTATTTAATGTAAAAAAAAAGCGTACAAATTCCCATAAAACAAGACCTAACAAACCAACTAACTAGAAAAATTCTAACAAACTAACCACCTAACAAACGAACCAACTAATAAGATGACAGGTTACCAGAAATATACAGAATTAGATGTTTGGAAAAGAGGCAAAGAACTTGCAGCTATTATTTACAAACTTACTGCTGATTATCCAAAAGCAGAACAATTTGGTTTAGTATCTCAGATGAGAAGGTGCGCTGTTTCAGTTCCATCAAATATAGCTGAGGGATGTGGTAGACAACATTTAAAAGAAACTATTCAATTTCTTAATATTGCAAGAGGATCTTTGTTTGAATTATAAACTCAAAGTTATATATCTAAAGATTTGGATTTTATATCTGAGGAACAACTAACTAACTTAATCGAAATTATTGAAAATCTAGGAAAGCTAATTAATGACTATATCAGGTATCAAAAATCTAAACTTAATGATTTATGATAAACCTTAATATAGACTTCAATATGCTAACAAACTAACAACCCAACCACCTAACAAACTAAATGAAGATTACCGATCACATAAAAAACGCAAAAGGTAAAACGCTTTTCTCTTTTGAGCTTTTACCGCCAATTAAAGGGCAAAGCATTCAATGGATTTACGACGCTATTGATCCTTTAATGGAATTTAAACCTCCATTTATTGATGTTACCTCTTTAAGGGAAGATTATATCTACAAAGAAAAGGAGAATGGATTGCTGGAGAAAGTATCTTACAGAAAAAGACCTGGAACTATTGCAATTTGTGCTGCTATTATCAATAAATACGGTGTTGATGCTGTTCCGCATTTAATTTGTGGAGGCTTTACCAAGGAAGAAACTGAAAACGCTTTAATAGATTTACAATTTTTAGGTATTGATAATGTTTTGGCCCTTAGAGGCGATGCCCGTAAAACAGATTCAAACTTCACACCAACTCAAGGCGGACATTGTTATGCCACAGATTTGATTAAACATATCAAGGACCATAATTCGGGGAAGTTTTTGCATGAAGATGTTGTTTCAGATTATAATAGCGATTTTTGTATTGGTGTCGCTGGTTATCCAGAGAAGCATTTTGAAGCCCCAAACCTTAAGGCCGATTTTAAATTTTTGAAACAAAAAGTAGATGCCGGTGCAGAATTTATCGTAACACAAATGTTTTTTGATAATCAAAAGTACTTCGACTTTGTTAAGAAATGTCGTGAGAACGATATTAATGTACCCATTATACCAGGCTTAAAGCCGATAAGTGCT
>JACMNZ010000329.1 GCA_014378285.1 Pseudopedobacter sp. | reverse complement strand
ATTTTAATTTTTGATGCCCGTCATATTTCCAACAAGTGTTTGAATGTATTTTTAAAAACGAAAATAATGTTGAGTTCTAGATTATAGTTTTATTAAACAGATTGTAATCAGAAAACCTATTTAAGTTTGTTTTTATAAACTTATAGAAGAATCAGTTTTTGTTCCATTCAGGAATTTTAGAAGTGAAAGCCATTTAAAACATCATTATAAATTGATTTATAAACATGAAAAGAAACATCAATTTAATGGAACTTTCTAAAGACCATCATCAGGTGCTATTATTAATATGGAAAATCAAACAAGGAATCAATAATCAAACACCTGTAAATAAAATTGTAAACTATATGGTTCACTTTTCTAAAGCCGCTTTAAAGCCTTATTTTAAAGAGGAAGAAAACGATGTATTGATATTCTTAGACGATGATGACCAACTTAAAAAACGGACATTATTAGAACATCAAGAAATATTAAAAAAAGTTGAAGGTCTAATCGGCTAAAGTTGATGTAAAAGAATTGTTAGCCATAGCCAAATTATTAGAAAAACATATCAGATTTGAGGATAGCGAGCTATTTCCTTGTTTGGAAAGTAATTTAAAAGAGCAAAACCTAATCAAAATCAGAAAAACAAAGTCACTTTATCACCAACTTCATTTAGAAACTTATAAAAAAGAGTTTTGGAAACATTCATGAATCATTTATTAAATGCTTAGAATTTATTTGACCTGATAAAATTTTTGAATACTATCGGCTTATCCTATTTTTTTATCTCAAGTTTTCTAAACAATACTCAACCATTTGCCTTTATAATATAACGGATAAAAGAACATCTTAATGAATAGTAATAAATACATCACAGCAGAAGAAGCAGTAAAATTAGTTAAATCCGGCAATCGTGTTTTTCTTCACGGAAGTGCCGCAACGCCAACCATTATTATAGATGCATTACAAAAGCGCTATCAAGAATTAAAAAAAGTCGAACTTGTAAGCATCTCCACCCTTGGTGATAGTAATTTTAACGATGAAAAACTTAAGGAAAGTTTCTTTTTCAATTCATTATTTGTTTCTGCAAATTCACGATCAATAGTAAATAGTCTACACGGCGACTACGTTCCAGTGTTCTTGAGTGAGATTCCTTTGCTCTTTAATGATCAGTTTTTACCAATAGATGTTGCCATCATTCAAGTCTCGGCACCCGATAAGCATGGTTATTGCACATTAGGCACTTCTGTAGATATTGCTAAAGCAGCAGTTGATAACGCAAAGAGAGTAATCGCACAAATAAATCCTAATATGCCACGTACCCATGGTGATGGTTTTATACACACCAGTAAAATAGATGCAATGGTTTGGCATAAAACTGAATTGCCCGAAGTCAATTATTCTTCAAAAGCGAGCGATGTTATCATCGAAATAGGTAAAAACATTACAACTCTAATAGAAGATGGCTCAACTCTTCAATTAGGTATTGGTAGCATTCCCGATCAAGTTTTAAAGAATTTAATTAACCATAAAAACCTTGGGTTGCATACAGAAATGCTTTCAGATGGTGTAATCCCATTAATAGAAAGCGGAATAATAAATAACAGTAACAAAAAATTGAATCGAGGCAAATCAGTCACATCTTTCATGGTCGGTACAAAAAAGCTTTATGATTTTGTAAACGATAACCCCGCCATCAGAGTCATGAATATCAATTATGTTAATGATACCAGCGTTATTAGACAAAACCCGAAAGTAATCGCAATCAATAGTGCTATAGAAATAGATTTAACAGGTCAAGTTTGCGCCGATTCAATTGGCACTTATCAATATTCTGGCATAGGCGGACAAATGGACTTTATCCGTGGGGCATCACTATCGCCAGGAGGGAAACCAATAATAGCTCTTCCCTCCATAACCAACAAAGGAATTTCCCGCATTACACCATTTCTAAAAGAAGGTGCTGGCGTTGTCACCACTCGCGGACATGTACATTGGGTAGTTACAGAATATGGGAAAGTAAACCTTTTTGGTAAAAACCTTAAACAACGCGGAAAAGCCTTAATTGAAATTGCGCATCCTAATCATAGAGAAACTTTAGAAAAGGCATTTTTTGAGAGATACAATAAGGATTAACTATTATCTAACAATTAAACACTGATTCCATTTAACAGAAACCATAAGAATAAGTAATAATACAGATAAGGACAAATAGGGTTCATTTCCCCATTGAAAAACATAATCTTTTTTAACCTTAGCCTATTATATCCGCTTTCATAAAAAACATTATTATAATT
>JACMNZ010000328.1 GCA_014378285.1 Pseudopedobacter sp. | reverse complement strand
GTGTAATTACATCAATAGAGAAAAAGAAATTATCCCAATTAATACAATTGTTAAACCACCTTCAGCAGAATTAAGACCAGATCAAAAAGACTCTGATTCTTTGCCAGATTATGATATTTTGGATAAAATTTTATTCGAATACATTGAAATGAAAAAAAGTTCTAAAGCTATAATTGATGATGGTTATGATGAAACTTTAGTTAATCGAATTTTAAAAATGGTAAACAAGGCGGAGTTTAAGCGTTACCAAACGCCTCCAATTTTAAGGGTTTCGCCAAAAGCTTTTGGTATGGGAAGAAGGATGCCAATTGTTGGGAAATATTTGAGTTAATTGAATTCGTATTAATATTTGATATCGAATTAATTATATTTGATAATAAGCTAGATAATATTATGATTTTAGAGACAAAAAAGCTTTCCATTATTGCAGAAGTTCTTAAAATAGATAACGAACTAGCTTTAAAAGCTTTACAAGATTTTTTAAAAATTGTTAAGAATACAAATTCTAAAAGTTCTACAAAAAAGGATGTTTCAGAATTTATTGGTATTTGGAGTAATAAAGAAGCTGAAGAAATCAAAAAAATCATTTCAGATTCTTGTGAAGTAATTGACAAAGATGGCTGGAATTAACTACATAATCGATACAAACATCATTATCGAATTATTTAGAGGAAACGAAAAAATCAAAGCGTCATTCAAAAAAGAAGATAAGTTTTATCTCCCATTTGCTGTTCTTGGTGAATTATATTTAGGAGCATATAGATCTTCTAATTCAAAGAAACATCTCTCCCAGATTAATGAATTTTTAAATATCTGTACCGTTTTAATTGCTGATAAAGAGACTTCAAATCAATATGGAATCTTAAAAACAATGTTATTAAAAAAAGGTAAACCAATCCCTGAGAACGATATTTGGATTGCAGCGATTACAAAACAATTTAAAATGAAACTAATTACTTTAGATAAGCATTTTTTAGAAATTGATGTAATAGATGTTCTTAAATTATGATTTTTTAAAACAAAGAATACTACTTATTTCCTGCAATAAAATAATAACCTAATTTATGATTATTGGTTTTAAATTGAAGATTATTGCTTTCATCTATTTTTAAAAACCCTTTATAATCGGTTTCTAAAATTAAGGAGTAATTTTCTGATGACGTTAATTCAATTTGTTTTTTAAAAGAAATATTACTGTCTTTTAATTGTTTCCCCGATTTATAAATCTTTACCCCATTACCTATTTTAAAATTTAGAAAACTTTTAGATTTATCTATAATAACATCATTAGCCAAAAAAAGCTTTTCTTTTATTGATTTATATTTTATAGAAAAATCCAGTTTATTGATGATAATCAGCAGCGAATCTGTCTGCATAAAAATATCATCCAAGTTTTGTGTTACCCTCACATAAACCATTTTATCAGTCTTAACCATATAATTTATATCTGGTAATGCCGAAAAATATACTTTAATAACATCAGGTTTAACAGCTGTTAAGGAAATTACACCGTCTTCAGAATATACCTTTAAATTGTTTTCTTCTAATTTTTTGTGATCATATATCTTGAATGGTTTTAAATTTTGAGCTTCAACAAAAAGCGGAAATACAAAAAGAAGAAACAGGTATAACTTCATTTTTAGTTTATAACAAATTTGAAATTACAGATATGCTTAACGCGATGATTAACGTATTAAATACAAAAGAAATTAAGGCGTGTAGAAGACACAATCTTCTTAATCTTTTAGAATTGATTTGAACATCTGAAACTTGAAATGTCATACCTATAACAAAAGAAAAATAGGCAAAATCTAAATAGTCGGGTTTTTCTTCTTCAGGGAAATCTAAACCTTTACTTAATCCGGTTTTTTTACCTGATAATTGCTCATAATATAAGTGAGCATATCTAAATGTGAATACCGTATGCAAAATCCACCATGCCGAAATAACAGAAGAAATAGAAAGCAAGGTATATTCTGCTAATTGCTTACCGGCTAAGGATTTTGAAGAACTTAGTAATAAAACTACTGAAAACAGACCTGCCAAAGCAGCAGCTATTACAAAAATGAAAATAAAACTTTTGCTTGAATCTTGTAGTGACGCTATTTTTTTAAGTTCTAATGGATGAATGATTAATATAGTTATCCACGAAAGTAAAAGATGACAAATAGAATAAGCTAACCAGATAATCAAAAAATAACGGGGAGTAAAATCTCCCTGACTTATCAAAAAATAGCTAATTAGTGCAACACTCAAAGATATGATTAACCTATGATGAGCATCTAATTGACTGATATACTTTAAGTATTTCAAGCTTGTTTTTACTTTATATCAATGAGTTTAAATTTTAAAATCGAATAGAAAAGTATGATTAAATCTTTTATTCCTCATCACTAAAACGATATCCTACTCCCCTAACGGTTTGTAAAAACTCTGGTCTATCAGCATTAGATTCAATTTTTTTCCTCAATCTAACAATATGCATATCTAAGGTTCTGGTATTTACATCAGAATTATAACCCCAAACTTCCATCATCAAATCATCACGACTGATTACTTTATTTTTATTCTCTAAAAAGTAAAGCAGTATGCGGTTCTCTAAAATAGTTAGCTCTATTTTTTTACCCTCTTTAATCAACGAGTGGATATTAGGTTGATGTTCCATATCGCCAAACTTGCTATGGTCTGGCTTTTCATTAACTAAATATTTTACCTTACTCTCTAACATGGCAACCAAAACATCCATATTGAATGGTTTTGTAACATAATCTGACACTCCAAAATTATAAGCATCAATCTTATCTAAATCTTGAGACTTGGCAGTCATCATGATAATGATATTTTCAAAACCTTTAGAACGAACCTCAGTGCAAACTTCAGAACCTTCCTTGCCTGGCATCATCCAATCTAAGAGCACAATATTAGGCTGCTCGGCTAAAATCAGATCAATGGCTTGCTGACCATCACTTGCTTCCAAAATTTTATACCCCTCTTTTATTAACCTACTACTCACCAAAAATCTCAGGTTTTCATCATCTTCTATTACTGCAATCTTTATGTCTTTTTGCATATTATTTATCATAAGGTAAAATCACTATAAACTCAGAACCTTTTCCAATTTTGCTTTTTACAGTAATTTCTCCGTTCATAAAATTAGTTAGTTCTTTACAGAATGCTAAACCTAAGCCAACGCTACCTTGTTGGTTATATCTACTTTGTATCCTGTAAAATTTCTTAAAAATATTATCTAATTCTTTGGCCTCAATACCAATTCCTTGGTCTTTAAAAGAAAACACTATTTCCTTTTTAAGCTTATATATTTTAATCTTTAATTTCTTTTCTCCGGCATTAGCATATTTGTAAGCATTTTCAATCAGATTGTGAAATATACTATTTAATAACACCGGATCAGTAGAAAACGTATTTATTACTTTAATATCCAATTCAATATCATAATCAGGGTATTTCATTTGAAACGTATCAATCATATTTTGAGAAAAGATCTCCAAATTAATATCCTGATAATTAATCTTTATCGCTTTATTTTCTATCTGGGTAAAGGATAAAAGTTTGTTCATCAAATCATTTAGCTTATCAGCTTCCTCATCCAAAATTTTTCCGTAATGATTTTTTTCTTTATCGGAAAGTTCTTTTGCATTCTTTATATTGTTGCCTGCAATTTTTATAACAGACACTGGCGTTTTAAACTCGTGGGTAAAGTTATTGATAAAATCATACTGTAAACTAAACAATTTTTGATTGATGTTTAAGTTTCGATAAATTAAAAAAGTGATAAAAGTCAATACTAAATAAACTAAGAAAACGCCTAATGCAATCGGAAAAAAACGATGATTTACTTCTTTGTTTAAAAATTCTTGTTCGCTACCAAAGTATATTTTATAATCAGAAAAAGGCCCGGGCAATGCAATATCTGTAGTAATCAAGTTTGGTTTTTCTAAAATTGGATCGTAAGAAAGAGGTTTGATACTAATGAATTGATAAAGCTGGGGATGGTTATTTATAATTTTTAATTTGGAAGGATTAAGTTCAAAAGAAAAAACATCTTGCTCATAAAATGGAGATGTTGTGCCATTTTTAAACATTAAATCTTGATATACTTTTATATCATCCCTTCTGGGGATATTCATGTAACTGATTTTATTGTTTACGATACTGTAAAAAATCCTAAAAATTTGCTCGCTGCTTAATGCCTTTGTTGTATCTGCCGTTTCTATGTAACTAGCTAATTTTAAACTGATTTTATTAAACTCATCCCCACTATTCAAGGATAATGAACCTGGTTTTTTACCATCAAAAATCACCCTTTCTTTTTGATTGATATTTAGCCCAAACTGATATAATTTTTTTATGCCGACAGAAAAATTTCCAATACGTAATCCATCTTGAATGATATGGTTGCTAACTTGGGCGTCATAAAAAAGAATTTTTTCTACAAAAGGATAGCTTTTTAAAACTGTATCGGCATATTTTTCTGCAGATGTTGAATCTAAAAAGCCTTGATAAAAAGAAATCTCTGGTATTTTATTTTGGAATAGTGTATTGTACGGAGCAATTGTTTTCTCTAAAACATCTATTTTTAAGGCCGAAAACTCGTTTTCAATATATTTTTTTGTGAGGTTATAACCTAAAATTAAAGCTAAAACTAAAGAGATAGAAATCAAGACCATAAAGGAAATGATGAGTGCGAAATTTTTGCGATAGCTGTTATTTTTAGCTTTCATTTGCTATTTTTCGGAACCTAATTGCTTTTCAAAAAAATCACCTAATTGTTGATAAAAAGTTAATCTGTTCTTCATGTCTTTAAACTGATGGTTTTCATTTTCATGGAGAATGTAGGTAACATCAATTTGTCTTTTTCTCAATTCCTTTACAAATTGATTGGTTTCATTAACATTTACCCTACTATCTCTCCCACCTTGCCCAATCAATAAGGGTAACTTTATTTTATCTATTTGAAAAATTGGAGAAGAAGATTTAAGATAATCAATATCACTTTCTGGGTTCCCAACTATTTCATTCATCATTTGTTTATAAGGCTTATAGTACGCAGGAAAGCCTTTTAAATAAGTAAACAGGTTAATATAACCAGAATAAGAAGCAGCGCATTTATATAATTTTTTGTAATAAATAGTCTGGTTTAATGCAGAAAACCCTCCAAAACCATAACCGTAAACACCAATTTTATCAGGATTGGCAATACCTTTATTATTTAGCCAAATCACACCATCGGCAATGTCATCTTGAATCTTATCTCCCCATTGTTTAAATCCAGCATTCTTAAAAGATTTACCATAACCAATAGATCCTCTATAATTTACCTGTAAAACAGCAAAACCTTTATTTGCTAAAAATTGAACCTCGTTATTATAACCCCAAATATTTCTTTGCGATGGACCAAAATGCGGAAAAATAATACATGGTAAATTTTTTGCTTTTTTTGCTTTTGGGATGGTTAAATATCCATGAATTGTTAAACCATCTCTGCTTTTATAACTGATAGGTTTCATTTCACACATTTCTTCTGGATTGATTTGTGGATTTAAATCAGCTAATTTTTGAAGCTTTTTGGTATCAGACTGATAAAGAAAATATGACCCTGGATTTTTATCGGTATAGGTTCTAATGATAAATCTTTTCTCAGCTTGATCTTTATCAATTATTTTTATTTCTTGATTTGGTATTTGAGAACGAAGATCATCATACATGTTTTTGTATTTATCATCTAAAAAATGAATCTCTCTTTTATTTGTTTCGTAAGTTAAATAAGCTAGTTTCTTTTGAGTTTTAGAATATACAACATCTAAAATATCAACATCTGCATTCTCATAAATCACCTTAACCTCTTTACCTAATTTACAATCAAAATCTACCAACGCTAGTTTATCACGATTGATATTTGACAGTGCATAAATATGATTAGCCTGATTGGTAAAACCGAAAGGAGCTAAAGAACTTTTAAAATTATTAGTGATAACAGGTTCAAATTTCTGTTTACTATCAGATCTAAAGTAAATAGTTTCATTAACGCCATCACTACCTACAGCTAAATTAATATTACCGTTATCATCAGAAATCCATTGTATAATATTTCCAGGATTTTTGATAAAAAGTTTTCTCTCTCCTGTATTGATATTTAGTTTATAAACATCAAAATATTCTGCAACACGATCATTTACAGCAATTAAAATAGCATTGTTGTTTTTTATTATTTGATCAATAACTTCAACTTTAGTTTTTAGTGGCGTTTTAATCAATAAATTATTAGATCCATCTTTATTTACAATATAAGCCTGATAATTATCCAAACTATCCTTTTCTTGCATGTAGAAAAGCTTGTCATCGCCGGCCCAAAAATAATATTTGATAGATTGGTTATTTAACCTCGTAATCTGCGTTACTTTATTATCGCTTAAAGATTGTACAAAAATATTAAGCTGTCCGTTGGTTGGTTTTAGATAAGAAAGGTATTTACCATCTGGCGAGATATGATACAAAGATTGCTCGGGATTTTTAAAAAAAGTTTCGACAGAAACCTGATTAACCTTTGAAGATTTTACACAACTAATCGCACTCACAATTAAGCAAACAGTTAAAAAATATCTTTTGCAATAATCCAACATTGGTTTAATTTATCGTTCTATAAAATTTGCAAGAAGCAAGTTAAGTTCTGTGTTTTTATACTTTTACCAAAATAACTATTTCTAATTTATTTGAGTCAAATAATATGGTAACATTTAAAATACAACTGTAATCCTAACGTATTTAATATAAATTAACCTTAGTATCATTAAAATTTCTAATTTTATTATCAATGATAAAAAGATTGCTACTCACTTTTTTAACCGTTTTTGCTATTTTATTTAATAATGCAAAGGCGCAGGCCCAAATAAGCGATCAAGATGCTATAGCTAATAATTTTTACAGTATTGGCGAATATGATAAAGCTTTATCCATCTTTAAACAGCTTTACCAAGCAAAAAATGGTTCATCAATATATTATAAAGAATATTTAAACACCTTATTAAAACTTAAACTTTATGATGATGCCGAAAAGATTATCATTAAAGAAATAAAGCAAAACCCAGTAGCCAGATTAGATTTGGGCGCACTATATCAAGAAAAAGGTGATTTGGCTTCCGCCGATAAAATATACAATTCGGTTATCCAACAAATGCAGCCAGATCAGTTTTCTATAAACGATGTTGCAAATGCTTTTTACGGCACCAGCAACTTTGATTATGCGATTAAAGCCTTTATAGTTGGCCGTAAATTATTAAAAGACGATAACATTTTCTCTTATGAGCTCATTAATCTTTATCGATTTAAGAAGATGAAGGATGAGCTGACTCAAGAAGTATTAAAGTTGATTGAAAACCAACCAGAATTACTTCCTATGATAAAAGGAAGCCTTTCTCGTACTTACGAAAATAATGAAGATTATAATATTCTTAAAAGTCTGCTCTTAAAAAAGATTCAAAAAGATCCTCAAAACACCAATTATATAGATTTACTTGCTTGGCAATATATCCAACAGCAGCAATATGATTTGGCTTTAATTCAATTGATAGCCTTAGATAAACGCACAAATGGAAATGGAGCAAAAGTTTTTTCTTTGGGTGATTTATTATTCGAGAACAAAGCTTACGAAACTGCAAACAAGGCTTATAATTATTTGATTGAAAAAGGACAAAACAGCACTTATTATATTCCGGCAAGGGTTGCGATTTTACGTAGTAAGAATAAACAAATTCTTGACGGAAAGTATGTTAAAGAAGATATTATTGGCTTAACTAGTGATTATAAAAAATTATTGACAGAATTTGGAAGCAGTGCCCAAACCATATTTGTTATCAGACAATTAGCAAACTTGAAGGCTTTTTATTTGAATCAACTAGATGAAGCAGAAAAGCTTTTAGAAAGCACTTTAACTTTACCAAACAGCAGACCACAAACCCTGGCAGAAGTAAAACTGGATTTGGCAGATATATACATTTTAAACAACGAACGCTGGGAAGCTGCCTTACTTTATGGTCAGGTAGAAAAATCTTTCACAAACGAGCCATTAGGGCAAGAAGCCAAATTTAAAAATGCCAAATTATCTTTTTATAACGGAGATTTTACTTGGGCAAAGGCGCAACTTGATGTATTAAAAGCATCAACATCGCAATTAATTGCAAACGACGCTTTGGATCTGAGCCTACTTATTCAAGATAATTTGGCTTTTGATACTACCGGAAATGCTTTGAAAATGTATGCCAAAGCAGATTTACTGCAATTTAAAAATCTTGATAACCAAGCGTTAATAACATTAGATAGTATTTCTATCCTTTATCCCCAAACAGATTTATTGGATGATATTTTAATGTTGAAAGCAAAGATTTACACAAAGAAAAATGATTTTGCCAAAGCTGCCGATACCTATCAAAATATCATTACAAATTATAATAATAGCATTTGGACAGATGATGCTTTGTTTCAATTAGCCGTTTTAGAAGAAGATAAATTAGTAGATAAACCTAACGCTCAAAAACATTATCAACAACTGATAGAAAACTTCCCAGGTAGTTTGTACGTGATAGAAGCAAGAAAAAGATTTAGAAATTTAAGGGGCGATGCACTTTAGAAATATTTCAATTACTACATTTGCCAAATGATAATTTACAACGTTACCAGCATCGTAGAAGAAAACATAAAAGATGATTTTTTGGCTTTTATGCAAGAAATTCATATTCCAGAAGTAATGTCGACTGGTAAATTTACATCCTCAAATTTATATCAATTAACCGAGCCAGAAAACGAGGGCTTTACCTATTGTGCACAATACATAACTGAAAAAGCTCAAAATTTAATCGATTATAGAGAAATTTATGCTCCAAGATTACAACAAGATATACAACAAAAATTTGGAAATAAAGTGGTGTCTTTTAGAAGCGTACTGGAAAAAATTTAAACCCAATCCATGAATATTATTCAAACCCC
>JACMNZ010000327.1 GCA_014378285.1 Pseudopedobacter sp. | reverse complement strand
GTTTTAATTTAAAATCATTTGATTTTTTAGCGCTATCAATGGCATTAACTTTTGTAGCTGCAAAACTTTTTTGACTGTTGCTGCCAAGCAAAAGGATTATCAATAAAAAAGGGGAATAGGAAAGAAATTTCATGTTTAATGTTTTGTTTAAGAATAATGTTTGAACACTACTTGCAATTATTTGTTTCAATTTTTGCTTTACTTGTTAAAGTCAATCTAAATTATTCAACTGAAATTTAATTTTTGCTTTCAACTTTATCTTGATTTTTGAGAGGCATTACAGGTTTATTTTACTGAAGACATTGAGCCAAACCCAATACGGTCATAAATTTAAAGCGGCATTCGAATATTACTCTTCAACATATACTCAGATTGAGGTGCTAAATTGTTACTAAACAAAATAAAATAATTATGAAAAATTTAACGATGATTGCTGCAGTTTCATTGGGAATGACTGTTAGCGCATGTGCACAAGTGAAAATTCCGGATGCGGTAAAGAATGCTTTTCAGAAAGAATACCCAGGAACAAAAGTGAAATGGGAAAAAGAAGGTGGAAATTATGAAGCAGGCTTTGAACAAAAAGGCCATGAAATGAGTGTGATTTACACGCCAACTGGTGTTGCTAAAGAGAAGGAGATGGAAATGGCGGTAAGTGAATTACCTAAGAGTATTAGTGATTATGTTTCACAGCACATGAAAGGTGCAAAAATTAAGGGGGCAGCAAAAATCACAAAATCTAATGGTGAAGTGCAATACGAAGCTGTAGTAAATGGTAAAGATGTAATGTTTACTTCCGATGGTAAATTGGTGAAGGCTAAAGAAGAAGAAAAGGATTAGTTCTTTTTGGATTTTAGTAAAAAAAAGGATTCCGTCTCGGAATCCTTTTTTTTGGCTTGATTATTAGGTCTATAGTACTTGATTTTATGGTCGTTAAAATAAACGAGAAATGAAAAACGGATGATACAAATTTTCCCAATTTTCTTGATAAAGTATCAAGTTTTAAGTTATAAAATCATATAAAGCTCAAAATTAATACAGAATTGATCATTATTTTGAATCTAATTAATAATATAAAAAACTAAAGCTATACCGTCATGAAAAAAGAATTCATCAATAGAGTTGCAAGCTTAGGTTTATTATTTTGGATGATAAAAATATTTTCTACAACGGTTGGCGAAACAGCTGCTGATTACGTTTCGGTAAATTTAAATCTGGGCTTAATATTAACTACCATTTTGATGGGGGTGATTACCATAGGAGTCTTTTTTTGGAATTTTAAGCAAAAGAAATATTTTCCTCCTTCCTATTGGCTATTAATTGTGATGATGAGCATTGAAGGGACACTAATTACTGATTTTTTAGTTGAGCAATTAAATGTGTCTCTCCTTATTTTAGATGTTATTTTCGCGATAGCAATGGGGCTAGTATTCTATTTTTGGTATAAAAAAGAACATTCCCTATCCATTCACTCGATAAATAATGATAGCAGAGAAACTTTTTACTGGGTAATTGTTTTGACAACATTTGCTCTAGGTACTGGAGTTGGAGACACAATATCAGAATACCTTAATTTTGGATATCTAAACTCCTTAATTCTTTTTGGTTCAATTTTTATTTTAGCTGGTGCTTTAAACTATTTTAAAATAATAAATGGAGTTTTGGCCTTTTGGATAGCATTCATTGTTACCAGACCAATTGGAGCTTCTTTAGGTGATTTATTGATACAAGAACCAAAAGATGGAGGAATGGGCGTTTCTATCACGATTGTAAATATTTTATTTCTAGTTATTATCATTAGTTTAGTAGTTTACCTTACTTTTAAAGAAAGGGAAAAAATCATTAAAAGCTCCTAAATATTCTGCTTCTGTGTTTTTTAAATTGATATTTGTTTAAAAAGTTTATATCAATAAATCTTAGTATGAAAAATAAGCTCCTTACCCTAATCTTTATTATCTTCAGCTTTCATCAGCTTATTGCCCAAAGCCTTGATTTAAAGATTTTGGAGCATATTAATGGTTCTGTTAATCCCGGCACAGATCGATTTTGGAATTCCGTTTCTGATCAATCCTACAAAATAGATGTAGCGGTTCCTTTGAGTTTATTTACGGTTGGGCTTATTAAACATGATCAATCCTTAAAAGTAAAAGCTTTCGATACAGGTGTTGCTCTAATTGGAGCTGGAGGAGCTGC
>JACMNZ010000047.1 GCA_014378285.1 Pseudopedobacter sp. | reverse complement strand
AATATTCTACTTTAGCCCTAGCCCATGGATTCTTTCTTAAAAAAGCTAAGCTAGATTTTATGGTTGGGTCTTTCAAAAAACAGTTAACTGGTATTTGCTTTCCCATTTTTTCCCAGCCCACGTAAGCCACCAAATCCGTTAAAATGTTTTCTAATTTAATTCCATGTAAGGGATTGTTTTTTTGAGTGTTGTCATCAGCATTCATGCTATAAAATTAATAAATCTAATTTTATAAACTTAAAAATTGCTGCGTTACATTAAATCAAACGATTTAGCGTATTTTATTGATTCTGAAAATGACTTAGTATCAAACTTCATTCTAAAGTTTTTACGTTGGTTATCAACCGTTTGCAACGAGATAAACAAAGCTTTGCCACAATTTATTGCGCTTTATCCTAAAGTAAAATGTTTTAAAACTTCTTTTTCCCGATTAGTTAATTTTGGTGATAAGTAATAATTGAAGATATTGGAATATTTATGTGGGCTGGCATTGCCATAATATTTATCATTTTATTGCTAAAATACATCTCCATTTTAATTCCTTCATTATTGATAAGATTTACCGATAAATTTAAACATAAAACCGTGATGATTTTAACTTGTAGAGGTTGAAGAGGGGGTATTTCTATTACTTTGGCTTTATCCCTAACACCAAATTTAGAGAAAGATCTTTGGGTTTCTATAACATATTTTGTAGTTGCTTTTTCTATTTGATACCTTCACCATCGGAAAATTTACCAAGAAATTAAAGTTCTTATAATCAATTCATCCCGTTTCTTTTAATTAACCAGGCATTTAAAACAGGATAAAATCCGTCCTCTAAATTTGCATCAATCAAATCAATTTTATATTGAGCGCATTTTAAGGCTATTTTCCTTTTAAATTCATCCATTTTTATAATATACATTTCTTTGTACTGATTAGGATTTACTTTTATTTGTTCGTTAGTTTCCAAATCAATAAAATGATAAGGGCGGTTTTCAAAATCAAAATCTATCTCATGTTTTTTATCATGGATATTAAAAATGATAACTTCGTTCTTAAGATATTTTAAATGCTGTATGGCTGAAAATATTTCTTCCAATCCATCGCCATCTAAACTGTTTTGGAATAGATCAGAAAAAAGGACAACTAAAGAACGTTTATGGATTTGCTCGGCAATAAGATGTAAGTTTTTAATAATTTCAGTTTGTTTGCTTTTCCCAGATTTTGCTCCTAAATAACTATGTAACTCATTTAATATATATTTTTGATGTACCGTTGTTGATTTCGTCGGGGTATGAAATTCTATTTCTTCATCAAAAAGACTTACGCCAAAAGCATCTCTTTGTTTTTTTAATAAGTTGATAATTGCCGCTGCAGATAAGCAAGAAAATTGGAATTTATTTAATCCTTTTTCTGGATAAAACATGGATGCAGAATGGTCAATTAAGATTTGGCACCTTAAATTGGTTTCTTCTTCAAATCTTTTCACAAATAATTTATCGGTTCTGGCAAATAGTTTCCAATCAATATTTTTAATAGAATCACCTTCATTATACAAACGATGTTCGGCAAATTCTACAGAAAAACCATGGAAAGGGCTTTTATGAAGTCCGGTGATAAAGCCTTCAACAATTTGTTGCGCCAATAATTCAAGATTACCAAAGCTTACTAAATCTTCTAAATCAATCTCCTTACTTTCCATTCTTAAAATTAACAAATAAAATTACTAAAGTAAGAAAGATGTGAGACCACCGCTTTGATATACAAAAGACCGCTTCGCTGAAAGATATAAGATCGCTTTGCTGAAGGATACGAGACCAGCTAGACTAAAAACCTGAGAATTCGATTAATTTCTACCCATTTGAGCGTCAAAAGCGATTCTTTACCTGCACTTTTGCGTTAACGATGGAAGAGACATCCTTTTTGGTTTTTTTTGGCCAAAAAGATATATCCGCCAGCTGGCGGAGTGTTAAAACGCCCAAATCATTAGCAAATTCATTATTAATAATCGAGCTCAAGTTAACAAGGATTTTTGTCGTTAAAAACAAAAAAGCAGATAAGAAAAATCTTATCTGCCTAACACTAAAACCAACAATTAACTATTTCTTTGAAAATATTCCTGCATTATT
>JACMNZ010000046.1 GCA_014378285.1 Pseudopedobacter sp. | reverse complement strand
ATTTTTCCTAATTTATCAATTACAACCGCGGTTAATTTATTGCATTTATAAGCTCCAGTATCAATATTTATCGCATTAAAAGCCGCATCAAATAGTGCCTCTTCCTTCGGAGTGTGCCCATATACTTGAATTTGAGGTAAATTTTGTATCTCATTTCTATGCCATACAATCCCATCACAATTATTTGCATCAAACGGGTTTTCTGCTTTTGGCATGCCCGCATGTGAAACAAAAATAATTTCATCACTAAAGTAAACTGGGAATGTTGCAAACCATTTTGCATCCTCACCCATATTCCTACCTGCTGCTAAATATTGGCTAAAAGTTTTCTCTCCAGATTTTTGAAACCAATCATCATTAAATTCATTTAAACAATGATTTATTAATAATTGCTCATGATTTCCACGTAAAACTATGGTATCGGGATTTTCTTTTTGAATATCGTCAATTAAACTGGCAACCTCCGGACTGTGATTTCCATGATCAATAATATCGCCCACAAAAATTAATTGTTGTTGCTTTGGCTTCCAATTTTTTAATAAAACCTCTAAAGTGTAAAAGCAACCGTGAACATCACCAACAACAAAATAATCCTTCATATAAATTTATTATATTTTATTTTTTTGAGATATCCAAAAAATATTCCAGTTTTTAGATTTAGTTAAAATCTTTGTTCAGTAACCGTTCCAAATCGGTAAAACTAATATTCATTTTAACCCTTCCTTGTTGGGCGTAAGAAATCTCACCTGTTTCTTCCGATACTATTAAAGCTGTTGCATCACTAGATTCAGTAACGCCAATTCCGGCTCTATGCCTTAAACCAAACTGAGGTGGAAGTTGATCATTTTCTGTTAAAGGCAAAATGCAACTGGCAGATTTAATTTTATTTTCTGAGATAATAACTGCTCCGTCATGTAATGGACTGTTTTTTTGGAAAATACTCTCAAGTAAACGTTTAGAAATTTTAGCATCCATCATTTCGCCACTATTTACAAAAGCATCTTGGTCAAAATATTTTGCAAATACAATCAATGCCCCTGTCCTAGTCTTTTTCATGGTTTTACAGGCATCAACAATAGGTTTTATCTTGGCCATGTTGTCTTTTTCTAATTCTTCTTTTTTAAAGATAAACTTTAGCCAAGTTCTGTTTCTTAAAGATATGTTTTTACCTATAGTTAATAAAAAACGTCTAATCTCTTGCTGAAAAACCACAATCAAAGCAATAAAACCAACACTTACAAAACTTCCCAATATTCCAGATAAAAGCTTCATTTTTAAAGCATCCGTCAAAAAATAGAGGACGTAAATCAGTAAAAAACCGATAAAAATGTTTACCGCAATGGTACCTCGAATTAAATTATAGATGTAATAAACGATAACGGCAACCAAAATAATATCGATAACATCTAATATTGTTAACTTAAGGAAACTAAAGTCTAAAAAATCCATGTAGCAAAATAAAGAAAATGTTATTAAAAAATGATTTATTGTTTTAAATGATTTATCAAATTAATTACTTCTTTCGCCTCTTTTACATCATGAACCCTTAATATATTGGCTCCGTTTAAAAGTGCGACAGTATTTAAAATACTTGTCCCATTTAAAGCTTCCTCAGGTTCAATTTTTAAAGTTTTCCAAATCATAGATTTACGTGATAAACCTACTAAAATAGGTAATTCGAAGATTTTAAGACCTGATAATTTATTAAGCAATTCAAAATTTTGATGGATATTTTTTGCAAAGCCAAAACCTACATCTAAAATAATATCCCTTACTCCAGCATTTTTTAATGCTGCAATTTTTTCTGAAAAATAATAAGAAATCTCTTGAAGCATATCATCGTATTGATTCAAATTCTTCATCGTTTGCGGGGTACCTTTTATATGCATTATAATATAAGGAACTTTTAACCTCCCAACGGTTTCAAACATTTTATCATCTAAAGTTCCACCAGAAATATCGTTTATAATATGCGCTCCGTTT
>JACMNZ010000326.1 GCA_014378285.1 Pseudopedobacter sp. | reverse complement strand
TTAAAAGTTATTTTTAACAATGATAGTTTAATACTAGAATTAGACGGTAAAGAAACCGCAATTCCTTTACTATGGTACCAAACATTACTGCAGGCCTCTGATGATGAGAAAGCAAAATGGTCTTTAAGCGATGATGGCACTAAATTGATCTGGGAAAATTTGAATATCGAGATTTTGATTTAATCAACTGATAATCAAAATTATAATGTAAAATTATATGACTTTCCAAGAATTTTTTCTTAAAAAAAAGATTGATTTAGAAGCTTTGCAAACAAATAAACCTGATTTATTCTCAGAGTTTAAAGAACATTATTCATTAATGGGGAGTAAAAGTTTTGACCATACTAAAAAATATTGGTTTAATAATCTCCGTCAAACTTTTCCTTTGTCAGAAGAAAAAGAAAATGAATTGAAAGAAGCATTTAAACCTCAGGAAATTCCAAAATCAGACATAATCACTCAACCTAAAGAAACCTTTAACGAAACAAAACCAACCGCTGGTTTTAAACCTCGTTTTAAAGTTTCTGTTATAAAAACAGAAGAAAAAACAGATGATATTCTTTCAACTGAAACTACATCACTCCCTGTTATAAAGCCGCCTGGTTTTAAACCTCGTTTTAAAGCAGCCGCAATAAAACTTACTAATGAAGCTGAAATTTCTGTTGTAAAAGAGACTTTAACTAATGAAGTAATTCCAGAAAACATATCAAAACCATCAGGTTTTAAACCGAGGTTTAAGAAATAATATTTATCAAGACATAATACTTTTAGGCAAAAAAATCATTTTATTAGCATTTTAAAAGATTTAATAATATCAAAGCTGAAAAAACAGTTTTACTCAGCCAAATTATTTTGTTTGATAAACTGAATTAACTCATTAGCCATTGCATTTTGCTCTTTAAGCCGTGGATGCCCAGATGTATTTTTGGGTTTAAAGATTTTACAATAAATTTTATCGTCATTTAATTTAGACATAGCAGCTTGGATATATTGCGGCCATTTAGAACCTGTATTTACCGCATCCATGTTTCCTAATGCACAAATAATTTTAGCCTTTGGATACACCTTTCTTAGCGAAGAAACAAAATCAGCGTAAGCGTTTATGATAAAATCTTCTGAAGGTTTTGTAGTATCAAATCTATTTTTGAATTGCACATGATCTGGTTTATTTACTAATGAATTATCATTTTGAAAAAGATTGACCACCACAATATCAGGCTGATACTTAGAGAATTTCCATTTACTGGAAGAATCGTTAGGGTTTAGTCTATCAAATATTTCGGGCATAATTGCCTTATCCCAGCTAACGGTTATCCCAATTCCACTTTTTGATGTATTATGATATTGTGCATTAAAATACCTTGAGGTAATTGCGGCGTAAGTAAAATAATTATTAAAAAACTCTGGGTACCACGTATCCGGACTGCCATCAGGTACTTCAACTCCATGTCCGGCAGTAATAGAATCTCCAAAAAATTCCATTTTTAGTTTTTGATTATTTTTTCGTTTTAAAACTTTTGCACCTTCTTTTACTAAAAATCCATAAAAATTAGTTACGCGTTCGTTTGTATTTGTAGCTTTAAAAATTTGGATTACATGGTCTTTATTATCTAAATCTTTTGCAACTGTATAGGTATGTTTTCCTTTCAACACTTTAATTTTATCGGTATATTTTCCATCGATAATTACATCATAATAATTTAAATCAATATTTTCTGCCAATACCACTTTTACTATTGGTGAGTTTTTCACTTTAATTTGCACACTTGATCCGCACCAATATAAATTAGCCGAAGAATCTGTTCGCCCTATCCTCCCCATGTAACTTAAACGATGATTATTACTTTTAATTAACTCAAATTCTTGAGCATAAGTTACAAAACCCAAAAACATCAATATAGCAAAGGGTGTAAATTTAATTTTCAACATTTTATGATGTTCTTAATTTATTAATGATTTAAATGATAAAATAAACTAGCTGCTCCAATAATGGCTGAGTTTTCGCCTAAAACCGAAAGAAGTAATGGTAATTTATACCCTAATTTTTGGTGTAATTTTGTTTCCAAACTTTCCATAAAAAAAGAAGAGGCTTTAGCAATATTGCCACCTATAATAATACAGTCCGGACTTTTAAGGGTTGCCAATTCTATTAAAAAGAAAGAGAGGTGTTCACTAAATTCATCAAATATTTTTTTGGTAAATTCTTCATTTGGATATTTATCAACTAGCTCTTTCAAGTTTAAAATTACTATT
>JACMNZ010000325.1 GCA_014378285.1 Pseudopedobacter sp. | reverse complement strand
TAAGCTTACTATTTATCAGGATGGAAACACATCTATGAATATTACTGCGGATGATAATATCCTTAAAGAAATAGAGACTAATGTAAATGGCGATGTACTCAAAATCAGAATGAAAGGGAATTATTGCAATTTAGGTCCTATTGAAATTGTGCTTCATACCAAAAAATTAGACGGAATTGATGCTTCTGGCTCAGCGGAAATTATTTCTGCAAACCCTATTAATTCAGATAATTTTGATTTAAAATTAAGCGGAAACTCTAAGGTAGATTTAGATTTAGTGACCGGGAGATTAAAAACTGAAACATCAGGTTCTGCAGAAATTAATTTAAAAGGACAAGCTAGAGAACACATTTTAGATATGAGTGGTTCTACGCAATTATCAGCTTTTGATTTGGTAGTAGGCGATTATAAAATAGAATCTTCTGGCTCTTCAGATTGTAAGATAAACGTGTTAAATACTTTAAACGTTAAATCATCTGGCGCAAGCAACATCCAATATAAAGGCAATCCAAAAACCGTGAATAATGATAAAAGTGGCAGTTCAGATTTAGTCCACGTGAATTAAATAGACGTTTAGCATTGTGATATTATTTTTATAAGATACCTTATTTATTATCTTTGAAAAATGAAACCTCTGATATCCCCATCTATACTTTCTGCAAATTTCGCCAATCTTGAAGATGATATTTTGATGATCAATCAAAGTGAGGCAGATATGTTTCATATTGATGTAATGGATGGCGTTTTTGTACCCAATATTTCTTTTGGTTTCCCGATTATAGCAGCTGTTAAAAACTTTGCTAAAAAGCCTTTAGATGTACATTTAATGATTACCCAACCAGAAAGATACTTAAAGGAATTTAAGGATGTTGGGGCAAATTTAATCACTGTACATTACGAGGCTTGTCCGCATTTACACCGTACTATTCAGCAAATTAAAGAATTAGGTTGTAAGGCAAGTGTTGCGGTAAACCCTCATACGCCAGTGTTTTTGCTAAAAGATGTTTTGCAAGATTTAGATATGGTTTTAATCATGTCGGTAAACCCAGGTTTTGGCGGGCAAAAATTTATTGAACACACTTATAACAAGATTAGGGAACTAAGAAAAATGGCTGATGAAATTAACCCTTCTTTGTGGATTGAGGTTGATGGGGGTGTAAGTACGCATAACTCATTGGCTCTTTTAAAAGCTGGTGCAAATGTATTAGTTGCAGGAAATGCAATATTTAGTTCTATAAACCCAATACATACCATTGCCGAATTAAAAAACATTTCTCCAGATATTCTTTCCGCTTAATCAGCAATTCTAAATGTTTAAAAAGCTTTTTTTTATTTTACTTCTTTTTCCTATTTTAATTAAAGCCCAAAACAATCATATAGTTAAAGGAATAATTACCAATGAACAAAAAGAAGCTTTAGAAGGAGTAAGAGTAAAAATTCAGGATAGCAAAACGTTTGCTATCAGTAAAGAAGACGGAGCTTATCAATTTAATTTAAAATCTGGAAATTACATTATAAGTTTCTCTTTATTAGGATATAAAACTGCCAATGTAGAAGTAAAGGTTAAAGATATAGATGTTGATTTATCATTTACACTTTTAAAAAATATTCAAAGTTTAAAACAAGTGGTTGTTCAGGACCAACAAAGCAGAAACACTGGGATGATTAGTATAGATCCTAAATTTGCAACTTCAAATCCGAATATTTCCCAGAGTTTTGAATCTATTTTAAAGCAACTTCCAGGAGTTTCTACCAACAACGAATTAAGCTCACAATACTCAGTAAGGGGTGGAAATTTTGATGAAAATCTAATTTACATCAATGACATAGAAATTTACAAACCTTATTTGGTAAGAAATGGACAACAAGAAGGTTTAAGTTTGATAAATCCTGATTTAGTGGGCAAAGTAAAATTTTCTGCTGGAGGTTTTACCCCAAAATATGGCGATAAGCTTTCTTCTGTTTTAGATGTTCAATATAAAAATCAAGACTCTGTAAAATACACGGTTGGTTTGGGTACTAACGGAGTTTCGGCCACTGGATTTTTCGATTTCAAAAAATTATCTGGTGCTGTAGGATTTAGAAATAAACAGAATAAACTGATTTTAAATTCACAACCTGTGGTTGGTGCCTATAATCCTCAGTTTTATGATTTACAGGGTTTATTAAATTATCAATTCAATAAAAATACAAGTTTAAACTTTTTAGGGATTTACAATAATAGTAAATTTGGTTTAATACCACAATCAAGAGAAACCTCATTTGGTACATTTAATCAATTATTAAGGTTGTCAATTGATTATGAAGGACAAGAAAAAGACGAATTTTCTAATCAAGTTGCAGCACTAACCTTAAATAGTAGGATAGG
>JACMNZ010000045.1 GCA_014378285.1 Pseudopedobacter sp. | reverse complement strand
TTGGTCAATTCCATTGCATTTAATCAAATGAGCGATCCTGAAAAAGAGTTTTCTACCATCAGAGTGTGGGGAACAATAGGTTGGATCGTGGCTGGCTTAATGATCAGCTATGTTTTTCATTGGGATTCTTCTGCAAATATTTCTGGAGGACTATTGCGTAATACTTTTCTAATGGCCGGTATAGCCTCTGCAATTCTTGGGTTATTTAGCTTTATTTTACCTTTAACACCTCCTAAATCTAATAAAAATGAAAAAGTAACTGTTTCCGATATTTTGGGTTTAGAGGCTTTAAAACTGTTGAAGAATAGAGATTTTTTGGTGTTTTTTATCTCTTCTATCCTAATCTGTATTCCTTTGGCATTTTATTATCAAAATGCAAATCCCTTTCTCTCTGGAATAGGATTAGAAAACCCGACTGGAAAAATGACACTCGGACAAATTTCTGAGGTATTATTTATGTTATTACTTCCTGTATTCTTCAAAAAATTTGGATTTAAGAATACCTTATTATTGGGGATGTTAGCATGGGTATTGCGCTATGTACTTTTTGCTTATGGTAACGCAGGCGAATTAACCTTTATGCTCATCATCGGAATTGCGTTACATGGTATTTGTTATGATTTTTTCTTTGTTTCGGGGCAAATTTATACAAACGCCAGAGCGGGTGAAAAAAATCGTAGTGCAGCTCAGGGATTGATTACACTAGCAACTTACGGTATTGGAATGTTAATAGGTTTCTATATCGCAGGTGTGATTACCGATACTTACAGAACAGCTGATAATTTAGTGAACTGGAAAGTGGTATGGCTCATTCCTGCCGGAATTGCTGCCTTGGTGATGATTTTATTTGCCTTATTTTTTAAGGAAAATAAATTGATAAAAGTAAAACAACTGTAATGACAAAGAGAAGAGATGTGATCAAAACTATTGTTGCTAGTTCTGCGCTTGCAGGTACATCAGCGCTTTTTAGCTCCTTTAAAAATTTTATTCCTTTGGATAATAGTTTAAAAGGTAATATCAATCACTCCGTTTGCCGATGGACTTATAGCTTTCTTAGCCTAGATGAACTTTGCCAACTTTGCAAGGACATTGGAATAAAAGCCATAGATCTTGTAGGTCCTTCGGATTGGGAGACCCTTCAGAAGTATGGGATATATTCCAGTATGTGTAATGGTGCTGAAATTAATTTGGTGGATGGCTTTGCAGAAATCAAATTCCATGAGCAATTGATTAAAAACTACACCAAAATGATTCCTATGGTGGCTAAGGCAGGTTATAAAAATCTGATTTGTTTTAGCGGAAACCGTAAAGGAATGGATGATGAAACTGGGCTGAAAAATTGTACTGAAGGTTTAAATAAGTTGATGGCTTTAGCCGAAAAGAACGGCGTGACTTTAGTTATGGAACTTTTAAATAGTAAAATTAACCACCATGATTATTTTGCGGATAAAACACCATGGGGAGTAGAACTTTGTAAAAGAGTGGGTTCAAATAACTTTAAACTATTGTATGACATTTATCACATGCAGATAGATGAGGGAGACGTGATTCGTACTATCCAGACCTCTCACCCTTATATTGCTCATTATCATACTGGTGGAGTTCCGGGTAGAAATGAGATCAATGAGTCTCAGGAATTGTTTTATCCTGCCATCATGAGCGCAATTCATCAAACGGGATTTAAAGGATATGTGGCACAGGAGTTTATTCCAAAGAATGAAAACAAAAAAGCTTCATTAGCAGAAGCCATTAAAATTTGTGATATCTAAAACTAAAAAAATGAATAAGCGTAGAGAATTTATTACCCAATTAGGACTTTTGGCAGCGGGAGTAGCTATCGCTCCATCCTTAGATTGTATGGCTATTTCTAAAAATAAAAAATTTGGAATTCAGTTATATTCCTTACGCGAACAGTTACCAAATAGGGTAGAGGAGGTGATTGCAAAAGTAGCTAAAGCCGGATATTCTTCTGTAGAAGGTTATGGTTATTCCCTGAAAAATGGTTTTTGGGGTCTCTCTTCCTTAGAGTTTAAAAAGCTATTAGATAAGTATAGGTTAACTTGTCCATCATCTCATTACGATTTTGGAGTTTATCAGCAAACTGGAGATTTAAAAATTATACAAGAATATATTGATGCAGCCAATGTGTTAGGCAGTCAATATATCACTGTCCCTTATATGAATCCAGAAATTTATAAAGACGAAGCCAAAACAAGAGCTTGGTTAAAGCAATTGAATATCGCTGCAAAAATGGCGAAAGATGCAGGTTTGAAACTGGCTTATCATAATCATGATATTGAATTTTATCCCTTACCCAATAACCAAACGGCGTATGATATTTTATTAAACGGTTCCGACGCTGAACTTGTAGATTTTGAAATGGATGTTTATTGGATATATATGGCAAAAAAAGATCCGTTAGCCTTATTTAAAAAGCACCCAAATCGATTTAAGCTATGGCATGTTAAAGATATGAATAAGGATAATCCAAAAATTAATGAGATCATAGGAAAAGGGACAATTGATTATCTGCCGATTTTTAAGGCGGCTAAGTTATCAGGATTAAAATATCCAATTATGGAGCAGGAAACGTTTACCGAAGATTCTTTCGAAAGCATCGAACAAAGCGCTAAATACCTAAACCAACATCTCTAAAAAAGGTTGATAAAATTGACTTTTGCTTCTTTAGTGCAAAGGAAAGACATAAGTTTTACTGGTAAAGCGGCAACATAGGTTAATTTTACTTGTTTGCCAGTAGTTGTTGTTACCTAGCCACTAGGTAATGGTGGTGTATAAGTGGGTGTTCCCATAATTGAACCACCGTTTGTGTTAATTGAAACTACAGCATTACCATCTACAGGCGTGTAGCCAAAAGTGGTGGCAATAGTTAAGTTAGCAACGTTAACATTTTAAGCTGCAGTAGTAAGTATCTAATTGATCGTAATGTGTACCAGCAGTAGTTCCGTTTACAAATATCTACAAGCTTACTTTTATATACCTGATTTCGATTATTAATTGTGCGACTGTGTTATTTTGAGCATTATTCTGGATTAGATTATAGCGTTAACGATAGAAATGGCAGCTTTTTTTGCCCTTACCGTTACGCAAATAGCAAAAAAACTACAATGGATAGCGTGTTAAAACGCCCAATGAAAATTTAGTAGACAATAATAATTGAAGTCCTCATTCTATCAGCAAATGTAGGAGCAAAAATGGAGAAATTATATTTTTCACAAAGCCGGATTGGCATAAATAAAAGTTTGTGAAAGCAAACATGATCACAAAGCTAAGGTTGGTTTTAAAAGACACTTCACTGTTTAGGTTAAGAACTCTTATTACGGCTTATTAATTTTTAAATAAACTATAAACGTACTTTCATAAAAACGCCTAACAGTATTTTGATAAAATTTTGGCTTAAGGATATAGATTAACCAGAAACATGTATTTATAATTCTTTTTTAACTGATGCAGCTTTATTATCTAATTTAATATTTTCAGATTGATTTAAAATAATTTCTTTTTTGCCGGAAACTGGTAAATCAATTTTTTCCATTTTTAAATCTTTTACATCATCAAAAACAAAAGCTGGGCGAAAATCATCATTTTCTAATTTTAGCGTAATATTCTTAAATTCTAGTCCCTTAACATGTCTAACATAAAAAGCCCATGCTGGTAATTCTCCAAACATATCAAACTCGGGATAATTCTTTATTTTTTCAGGAACTTGCTTTAAACGGGTCAACGGTACATAAGCCATTCCTTTAGATGCTCTTCCCGGATAGGTGATTTCTAGGTTTTCAATCACTACATTTTCAATATAATACCCTGGAATACCAACTATTGAAGCTGGGAAAGGATTATGAAAATAAGGTACTTCTGGGCCTCTTAAATCATAATCAATATCTGGCCGGCCAAAAGGAATTTGCACTTTAACATCCTTTATAAGTATATTTTTTATAACTCCAGGCTTTTCACCGTCACGATGACCTAAACGAATAAAAATACTGTTACCAGTGTTTTTTGCAGTAATATTTTGAACCTTAATATTTTCAATAATACCTCCATCAACAGATTCTATAGCTATTGCAGAACGAAATGTATCGAAAATGTTGATATTTTCTATGGTTACATTTTTAAACCCTCCGTAAGAAGCAGTCCCAAACTTAATTGCACTAGCACTTGATCTGATTGTACAGTTAGCGATGTAAATTTTATCGTTAAAATATCCTGGATAATATGATTTTAAACAAATTCCATCGTCTGCAGAATTAACGTCACAGTTTGTAATTTTTACATTAGTGCAATCTGTAATATCGATACCGTCATTATTCCAATATGCCCGGTTTGTTAACTTAATTTTATCTAAGGTTAAATTGTTACATAACTCAAAAGAAAGGCCCCAACCTGCACTGTTATTAATATTTAAACCTTCAATCTTAACTTGTTTACATTGCGAAAAGCTAAACAGTTTAGGACGAATCGTCTCACTTGGTCGCATATTTTGATAACTATAATTGGGGTCAATTTTAATTCCCGCATGGTGTAAACTGTCAATATTTAGAGCTAACGCTCTACCTTGTCCATCAATTTTACCTTTTCCGTAAAGCATAATGTTTACTAAGTTATGGGCTAATATTAATCCTAAATGCGTGTTATCATCATTTTTGGGCGATTTCGGTCTGCCTGCTGAACTTACGCTGTTGTAATCATTTGGATTGGTGCTTCCCAATAAAACGGAGCCCTCTTCAAAGTAAAGATCAACGTTGCTTTTCATCTCTATACTTCCTGTCAAAAATTGTCCTTTCGGAAAAATAACGATACCGCCTAATTTGAGTTTATTTGCGGCATCAATTGCTTTTTGAATGGCTTGTGTATTTAAAGTTTTTCCGTCAGCTATTGCGCCAAATTTCACAATATTAAATTCTTTTTTTGTCAATTGTTGTGTGTTATCTCTATTTTTTGCCCATAAAGAAAAAGAAAAAGTCATTATTAAAATTACACACCATCCTGTTTTAATATTATCCATTTTTATCATTTGTAAATTGAAGAAGTAAATTAATTATTATATATATAAAATGGCACCCACAAAATGATAAGTTTTATCTTTTATCGTAAAGGTGGTATCCTTAACTTTTGCAAAAGCTTGTTTAGATTTACATGAAAAAACCAACATACAAAGTGTTACGATAAAAAAGCTTATAAATATCCTTTTATTAATCATCTCTTTATTTTTTTACAGAAATAGTTTTTCTGGTGTATTTAATTGATTTATCAATTTTTAAGCTGATATAAGTCGAAATCATAACCTTTTATGTTAAGTAATCTGTCTTGATGTTTGCCTAAGCCATAAATTGCTTCATCTGCAGGAGATTTAAACTGTTGTTTTAAACTTTGAGTTTCATAACAGTCAAAACTAGTAGGTTTAAAGGGTTTTCCGTTCGCTTTTTCTTTTAACAACGTTTTACCGTTTATCGAAAAATGAAACTTGGTCATTTGCTTTGTTCACCTTTGCAGTTAATTGTGCTGTAGAAACAACAAGTTAATTTGTTGTTTCGTTGACTTTGAAATTTAGTTTAGTAAAGTTTTTTTGATCTTCAATAAACAAATTTTTTTGTAGCAAAAGAATCAGCAAGCGTGTATCTTACCTGCATAATTTCATCGCTCTAAACGGTAATCCCTAATTTTGCTTTATCAATATTTGTGATAATTGTATTGTCTACTACTTTGTAAGAACTATTATTTATAGACGAGCAACCAAAATAAGACGTACAACCGATAAAAATTAACGTCGTAAAAATCATTTTTTGAAAGTTGGTCATTAGAAAAATTTAGAATTTAGAAAATCGGTTTTGGTATCAATTCAAAACTAATCTTAAACAAAATTAAAAAGTGATACTTTTCAGCCATTTTATAAATGAATTTTGACTTTCATTAATTTGAAATTTTAGTTTGATTAGCTCAGGGAATAAAACCAATATTAAATTCATTTTAAATTTCTTTATTTATCGCTTATTAAGGATTTTTTTTAAAATTTAAAACATATTTATTGCAATATTTCGTCATCAGAAATACGAATTATTTGAACAAGATAGCAGCTTCAATTATTAATATTTTTTTGTCGACTTATAAATCAATTTCATTTTAAAAAACATAAAAAAGTTTAAAACTCAATTTAAACTATGAAAATATCATTGATAATAACTTCCATACTTTACTTTTTAATTGCTACTGTTTTTGGACAAGAAGCATATATAAAAATTTGGACTATCGGAAAAGCAGATCAATCACCAAACGAATTTGCATTAGCACCAAACGGATATAAAAACTTTGTTGGAAATGATTTTGGTTATGAAGATGAATTTTACCTTGTTAATTATTCAAAACCAAAAAAAGACTTCCCTTATGTTTTATCCGGTATTGTTGATACCTGGGGCGGAACTTTTAAATGGTCGGGCTGGCGTAGCAATAATATTAACATACTTTTTGGTTTAAAAAGCAATCCGCCGCAAGGCAATTATAAACTGGTAATCAAATTGAGCGATTACGCCAAAAAGTTTTTGCCACTCATAAAATTAAGCGTAAATAATTGGGACTGCAATTGGATTATTTCAAACAGATGGCGGCGGGAGGGTTAATCCTATTTATGAGATTGGTAGTCCGCTTTATCCAAAAATTGAGATAGATTTAGGGGGAAAGGTTTGGTAGGGAAAAAAGGTTCACTATCGAAGCAAAAAACGCATCTCGATTAAATAAATACATCCAAAGCGCAATCTTGAATGGTAAAGAACTAAACTCTTTCCAATTCCCAGCATCAGAATTATTAAAAGGAGGATCACTGGTTTTACAAATGGGCGCAGTGCCAAATAAAAATTGGGGCGTTCATTAGCAAAAATTTTAATTAATAAACTAAGTATGATTATTAAATTAACAACTGAGTTAGTTTGCGCATTGTTCTGAGTAGATGATGCCGTTAACGATAGAAATGGCAGCTTTTTTTGCTCTTACCATCATGCAAATAACAAAAAACTACAATGGATGGCGTGTTAGAACACCCAAATGAAACTTTATTAAACATTAATAATCGAACTAAGGTTGCTAAAAAGTCTGTTTTTTTTAAGAGATTAACTAGGACTTTGTAATATTTAATGAAAAGATGGTTTTCTTTTATTTTACAGCTTTAGATTTAAGATTTCTTTCAGAGAATTTAAAAATGCAGATTGTTCAATTTAAGAAAAAACAGAAACATCATTAAATAAAAATTCTTGTTCCTGTAAAATCTTCTCTAAACTCTTTTGGGGTTAGTCCTTTCTTCTTTTTAAAAGTTCTGTTAAAGTTAGATATATTATTAAAACCACAGTTATAAGCAATCTCTGCGATAGTATTAGTAGTATCAATTAACATTCTGCTAGCGTGGCCTATTCTTATTTCGTTAATACTATCTATAAAAGTATTACCTGTACGTTTTTTTAAGAATCTGCTAAAAGAGGTTTCTGGCATGTTTGCGATTTTAGAAACGTCTGCTAGCGTCAACTGCTTGCTATAATTATTATTTATGTATTCAAATACCTTCTCTATTCTCCTGCTATTGTAATTAAATTGATCATTACTAAAAGTTACATCAGAAAGTGTACGCATATTCCTTGATGTAGAGAGATCATGTAAAATTGAAATCAATTCTAAAACCGAATCAAATCCTTGTTTTTTATCAAGATGTATAATCCTTGATTTTACCCTTTCTATTGTTTCTTGCGAGAAAAGTATTCCTTTTCTACATTGTTCAAACATATTTCTTATAAAACTCAATTGATTTTTTCTCAATAAAGAATCATCAAATAAATCTTTGTGAAATTGTATCGTTATTTCTGTAATGTTTTTATCCTTACAGTTATGGTTAAACCAAGCGTGGCAAAGGTTAGGGCCAACTAGTACCAATTCTAAATCTTCAATAATATCTATATGATCACCTACAATCCTTTTTGCCCCGCCAGCGTTTAAAATTAGGTTCAATTCAAATTCCTCATGGTAATGAAGCGGAAAATCAAATTCGGTTTTATTTCTCGAAAACAGAGTAAAACAGTCGTTTTGAGTTAATGGAGTAATTTCTCTAATGATATTATTGCTCATATTGATATTATTTTAACGTAAATATAGAACAAATGGGTTAAAATAATATAATAGAGACTAAAATGAATAAAGCCTTAAAATTACGCTTTAAAGCGATATAGTCATTTTTTGAATATATTTTGTTAAAATAGTATTAATATTATGATTGATTGAAGCCTACATTTGATTAATTATAAACCAACAAACTATTTTAATATGAAAAGAATTTTTTACTTAAAATTCTTTTGTCTTTTTTTTCTCGCACTTAGTGTCTTGGGAGCAAATGCTCAAGAAAAATTAATCAAGGGAAAAGTTGTAGACAAAGAGAATTTACCATTGCCCGGAGCCTCTGTTTCGGTTAAAGGCGAAAAGATGGTTACATTAACAGATGTTAATGGAGATTTTGC
>JACMNZ010000324.1 GCA_014378285.1 Pseudopedobacter sp. | reverse complement strand
TCTAGCGCAAAATTATCCATAATCTCTAGCTCGGTACTGCGTTTGCTAAAATCAGGCATATTTTAAAATCATACTTTCAAAAGTTAATCCTGGCCCAAATGCAAAACTCATAATCTGCTCTTCAGATTTATTGATCTTTAATTTTTTGCTCAACTCCGCTAACACAAAAATTACCGTAGTAGAAGACATATTTCCGAAATTCCTCAATACTGTATATGCCGGTTCATTTTGTAAAGTAGAAAGGTTAAAAACCTCATCGCAAACCTCTAAAATTTTTCTTCCTCCGGGATGTATGGCAAAGGAACCTATTTCATCCATAGCCAAATTTGCTTTACGCAATAATTTATCAGCGATATTTTTAATACCAGATTTTATTTGTTTAGAAACTTTATTGGTCAGCTGCATCTCAAAGCCGTGGTTGCCAATTTTCCAAGCCATTTCATTTCTTGCTTCGGTAACTACTTCCGTATAAAAAGAATTAATCTCAAATAGCTTTTCCTCAGCAAATTCTTCGTTCTTCACGATAACGGCAGAAGCTCCATCGGCAAAAAGCGAATTTGCTAACCAGTTATCTAATGTGTTTTCTCGCTGAAAATGTAAGGTGCAAAGTTCAACATCAACAATTAAAACGGTTGCCGTCGGCTGCGCTCTGCAAATATAATCGGCAACTTTTAAAGCATTAAAAGCACCGTAGCAACCCATAAAATTGATGCAAGTACGTTCAACAGAAACATTTAAACCTAATTTTTCTACAATTTCTATATCTAAACCTGGCGCATACATTCCTGTACAGCTTACTGTAATTAAGTGCGTGACCGTTTTTTTATCAAAATTTTTAAGGTTTTTTGTGCAATCCTCAATCGCCGTAAGGCTTAAATTTAAAGCATGAGATTGAAAGATATCTCCTCTTTTAGAAGTAGTAGGAAAAGGTTCTAGACCTAAATCGTTGCCAAAAAAATCATAATCGCCTCTTTCTTTGCCAAAATCATTTAAAACAGAATGTCTAAAATCAATTCCTGAACCTTTGTAAAGTGATTCTAACCTTCTGGAGTTTTGATTATCTAATTGATGCGCATCTTTCATGAAACTGAAAATCTGCTCTTGAGGAAATTTATTTGAAGGGTTGCTTGTCCCAATTGCCGAAATAATGCTGCCCATCTAATCTATTTTTATAAATTTAATCGTTTATCTGAAATAATGAAATCTGAAAGTTTAAAATCCGTTTTTCTACACTTGCGTTTTCTTTTTTCACTTTTGCTGTTGCCGGTTTATCTTTTTGCTTTGAGTACGGTACCCAAAGTTAACAATACTCATGCCTTACTAGTTTTTATAATCCTGCATTTCTTTATTTATCCTGCTAGCAACGGTTATAATAGTTTTTTTGATAAGGATGAAGGCAGCATTGCACTGGTTAAAAACCCTCCAAAAGTAAATCGCTGCTTATATATTACGTCAATTTCTTTAGAATGGATTGGAGTCGCCTTGGCTTTATTGGTCAATATCCAATTTTGTGTTGGTGTAATTATTTTTAATTCGCTCTCCAAAGCTTATAGCCATCCATCTGTAAGGTTAAAAAAATATCCGATTATTAGTTTTTTGGTGGTTTTTATTTTTCAAGGCGGGTTTATTTATTTATTATGTTTTAGTGCAATTTCTAATTCTTTTTTTGGCTTTACAGCTGATGAATATCTAGCCGCATCAATTTGTTCGTGTTTAATTGGAGCTTCTTACCCATTAACACAGATTTATCAGCATCAAGAAGATGGCAAGCGAGGAGATAAAACACTGAGTATTTTATTGGGATATAAAGGCTCGTTTATTTTTTCGGGGATTGTATTTTTTATCGGCTTAAGTCTGATGTTTTTATATTGGGAATCTCAAAACGATTTAATAAATTTTTATCTTTTTGCTATTATGGGAATCCCTATTTTAACATACTTTATATGGTGGTTTTTAATAGTTTCAAAAGATATTAAGCAGGCAAATTTCAAAAACACCATGCAAATGACTATGATTAGCGGCCTAACCATGTTAATCTATTTTACTTGGCTTGTATTTGTCTCTTAATTTTTAGGATGTATTCTTCTGGGAAATGATGAGAATTAGCATCGGCTATTATGCCATTTATATACTTTTCTAAAGGATGGATATTACTTTCGCAATGGTTACAAATAAATGCAAAGGCTTTTACAGTTTCTTTTTCTGTAATGATATCAAACTCTTGTAAAACATATTCTGGTTCGGTATCTGCTAATTGCTCAAACTTGTTTTTATGGATGTGGTAAAGTAACCCTAAAGTGTATTCGTTTTCAGTTGGTTGTAAATTTCCCCTAGCAC
>JACMNZ010000044.1 GCA_014378285.1 Pseudopedobacter sp. | reverse complement strand
TAAACGCCCATTGGCATTTTTCGATTTAGAGGCCACAGGAATTAATGTAGCTTCTGACCGAATTGTAGAAATATCTATTCTTAAAGCCATGCCAGATGGAACGGAAGAAATAAAAACCATGAAAATTAAGCCTAACATTCCAATCCCGTTAGAGACTTCTTTGATACATGGTATTTATGATGAAGATATTAAAGATGCACCAACTTTTAAAGATGTAGCACAAGAGATTATTACTTTTTTAGGTGATGCTGATTTGGCTGGTTACAACTCTAATAAATTTGATATCCCAATGTTGGTAGAAGAATTTTTAAGAGCTGGAGTTACCTTTGATATTGATAATAGAAAGTTTGTAGATGTACAAAACATTTTCCATCAGATGGAACAACGTACATTAAGAGCAGCCTATAAATTTTATTGCGGAAAGGAAATAGTTAATGCACACTCTGCAGAAGCCGATATTAAAGCAACTTATGAAGTTTTACTTTCCCAATTAGATAAATATGAGGGAATAGATTTTGAGGATAAAAAAGGAAATATATCACAACCTGTTATTAATGATGTAGATGCTTTGCATCAATTTACCAATTTAAATAGGCCAGTAGATTTTGCCGGAAGAATGGTTTTTAACGATAGTGATGAACCTTGTTTCAATTTTGGGAAGCATAAAGGCAAAACACTTTTTGAAGTTTTTGATGCCGAACCAAGCTATTACTCTTGGATAATGAATGGTGATTTTCCACTGTACACTAAAAACCGTTTAGATAAATTTTGGAAACAGCATCGTGATAAAAAAAATGAGGAAAGACAAAAGCAAAAGCCTGTAGAAAAAGAAACAAAAGCAGAGCAAGTAGTACAAAGTTTACCAACAAAACCAGCTTTTAAAAAGCCAGTAAATCAGGAGCAAAAACCTTATCAACAAAATAGACCTAAAAAAGAGACAAGCCCTGCAAATGAGGATATGTTAAAGATGTTGGCTGATAAATTCAAAAAAATATAGATATTATGATTGTTTTAGAGAACGAAGAATTAAAAGTCACCATCAATCCTAAAGGTGCAGAAATCATTTCTTTAATTGATAAAAGCGATCATACAGAATATATTTGGAGTGGTAGCCCCAATATTTGGGGTTACAATGCTCCGCATCTTTTTCCGATAGTTGGTGCTTTAAAAGACAATACTTTGATGGTTGATGATGAGAAATATCATCTAAATCGTCATGGTTTTGCCCGCACTTCTATGTTCAGGAAAATTGAAGCTGCACCACAACAAGCAATTTTTGAGATTAGATACGATGATGAATTCTTAAAAGTATATCCTTATAAATTTGAGTTTCAGGTTATCTATTTTTTAAAGGGAAGAACTTTAGAAACCTTGTATAAAGTCATCAATATGGATGATAAAACGGTTTATTTTTCTGTTGGTGCCCATCCTGCTTTTAATGTACCATTGGTAAAAGGAGAAAATTTTGAAGATTATAGCATAGAATTTCAGTATGATGATAAACTGATTGCTCATCAAATATCAGAGGATGGATTGTTTAATGGCATAACCACAGAAATCCCAACGGTAAAACAAGAATTAAAGTTAACAAAAGCTTTATTTGATCAAGATGCCTTAGTTTTTAAGGATATTAAATCTAGAGTAGTTACCTTGAAAAGTAAATTTAGCACCAAAACAATTAAGGTAGAGTTCCCTCATTTTAATTATTTAGGGCTATGGACTAAAGCAGAAGCACCTTTTATCTGCATTGTGCCTTGGTTAGGTTGTTCTGATACTGAGGGAGAATTTAAAGATATTATACAAAAAGAAGGAATTCAAAGTGTTGAAAAAGGACATGTCTTTGAAAGTATGTTTTGTATATCGGTTTAGATAAGAATTCTAGATTATTAGCTAAAAACTTAATGATTTGATTATGGTTTACGATACTCAAAAAATAATTTATCAATTATCACAACTAAAACCGTTGCTGCAAAAAAAATATCCAATTTCTGAACTTGGACTATTTGGTTCTTTCGCAAATGGAACTTTTACAAATAAAAGTGACATCGATATTTTTGTTGATTTTAGCAAAAATATAGATGGTTTTGAATACATAAAATTAGCTCATGAATTGGAGGATTCATTCAAACACAAAATTGATTTAGTGTCTAGAGGTGGCGTAAAACAAAAATATCTTCCTTTTATAGAAAAAAACTTAATACATGTCTAATCGTGATGTTCAATTTCTCTTAGAAGACATAAATTTATCAATAGAGAAAATCTTAGAATATACTAAGTATTTAACTTTTGAAGAATATGAATCTGACTCTAAAACTAAGGACGCTGTAGAAAGAAATTTTGAGATTATTGGAGAAGCGTCTTCGCGTATTTCTGAGGATTTCAAAAAAATAAATCAACAGGTAGAATGGAGAATCTTAAAAGATTTTAGAAATTTTATTATACATGAGTATTTTGGAGTTAATGATCAAATTTTATGGGATACTATAAAATTCCGTCTGCCAGAGTTACAAATAGATATATTGCATCTAATAAAATTAGCTAAATAATATTATCAACCTGAGTTTGATTGTTAATGTTTATTAAATTTTGATTTGGGCGTTTTTACACGCTATCCATTGTAGTTTTTTTGTTATTTGCGTAATGGTAAGAGCAAAAAAAGCTGCCATTTCTATCGTTAACGCTATAATCTGATCTCAAACGATGCTCAAATTAATAAAGACGTACATTTAATAATCTACTCAGGTTATCAGTAACTTCTCATAAACTAAACATTAGCTTCACATTAGCATCTTATCTTTACAAAAAGGATAAGAAAATGAAAGTATTACAATTCATCAGAAAATCTATCAATCAAATTAAAGAAGTTTTGTTTTTGAACAGAATGAGAGCTTTATTCTCTCATTAAGATTTGATAAAAATTAAATTCCATGTATTTTGCAAGCTTTTATAATTGCTTGCTTTAAATGACCGACGCTAAACTTTCCTCACCTCATTTCTCAAAAGAAGATTTTGGTCCCGATTTTAAATGGGGAGTTTCTGTTGCTGCTTATCAAATTGAAGGTGCACATGATGCTGATGGTAAAGGATTATCCATTTGGGATGCTTTTACCAACAAAAAAGGAAAAATAAAAGATAGCCATAATGGTAACACCGCTACTGATTTTTATAATCGATATAAAGAGGATATCGATTTAATAAAAAAGCTGAATATCCCGAATTTTAGATTTTCTATCTCTTGGTCTAGGATATTACCTAGCGGAACTGGAGAAACTAATCCAGCTGGAATTGACTTTTATAATAAGGTTATTGATTATTGTTTATCTCAAGAAATTGAACCTTGGATAACTCTTTATCATTGGGATTTACCGCATGAACTTGAGAAAAAAGGAGGTTGGACAAACAGGGAAGTAATTACTTGGTTTGAAGAATTTGTAGCCGTTTGTGCCAAAAACTTTGGCGATAAAGTAAATAACTGGATGGTAATGAACGAGCCAGTTGTGTTTACCGGAGCAGGTTATTTTTTAGGATTACATGCCCCGGGTAGGAGAGGGATGAAAAACTTTCTTCCGGCTATCCATTATACAACACTTGCAATTGCAACTGGAGCAAGAAAATTGCGAGAAATTATTCCCGCAGCAAATATTGGAACCACATTTTCTTGTTCATATTTAGAGCCACACCGAAATTTGGAAAGAGATAGAAAAGCGGTGAAGAGAGTAGATGCACTGTTAAATCGTTTATATATTGAGCCATTGTTGGGTTTGGGTTATCCCGTTGAAGAATTACCAGTTTTAAAAAGCATAAAAAAAATAAGCCTTCCGGAAGATGAAAAAAATATGGTTTTTGATTTCGATTTTATTGGAGTGCAGAATTACACTCGCGAAATCATCAAAAATTCTTGGCTTATTCCTTATGTAAAAGCATCCTTAGAGAAAGCAGAAAATAGAAATGTGCCGCTTACTGATATGAAATGGGAGGTTTATCCAGAAGCGATGTATCAAATGATTAAACAATACAATCAATATCCTCAAATAAAAAAATTAATGATAACCGAAAATGGTGCTGCTTTTCCGGATGAAATCATAAATGAAGAAATTAACGATGATAAACGGAAAAAATACATTCAGGATAATTTAGCACAAGCTCTAAGGGCTAAAAAAGAAGGCTTAAAAATTGATGGTTATTTTGTTTGGACCTTGACAGATAACTTTGAATGGGCAGAAGGTTATCATCCACGCTTTGGACTGATTCATATAGATTTTGAATCTCAAAAAAGAACGATTAAAAAATCAGGTAAATGGTATGCAGATTTCTTGAAATAATTAATTCTTTTAAAGCAAAGTAAGTTTTCCTAAATAAGCATTATCATCATCCCTAAACATAATTTGCAGCTGATATCCACATTCTCTCGCTAAGTCTGCCATTAAACCTTCATCGGCATAAAGCCAAGAAAACCATTCGCCGCTTTCTCCTTTATATTCATACTGATAATCAATTTCACCATAATAACTATCCGTTTCTGCTTGCTCATCTTCGTATAAATAGGAAACGTCTGAGGAATCAAATACAATTTGTCCGTTAGGTTTAAGCAAATTTTTTGCGTGGATCAGGAAGTTTTTAAGCTCATCTACATAGCCACAAAAACCAATTCCGTTCATCATCATTAAAAGTGTATCATATTTTTTTTCTTCATAATCCATCACATTAGCGTTAATTATTTTTTTTAAACCTCTTTGTTTCATGACTTCACAGGCCCCGGCAGAGATTTCTAGGGCTGTAACATCAAAATTGTTTCTTTGTAAAATTAAACTATGAACTCCTGCTCCTGCACCAATATCCAAAATTTCTCCTTCGCAAAGGTTTAGTGCAAATACTTCAATGTCGTTTAAATCTTCATCTTCCCTAAAAAAAGCATCCACAGGGAAATCTTCTGAAAGGGTGTAATTGTTATTCAAAAGCACTTCTAAATCATGATTTCCAGCTTGATAATCTTTTAAAAAATCGCCGTATATATCTGGTTTCATTTTAATTCTTCTGTTTTATTTTGATGAGATTGTCTATCACTAGATCTATTACTAACGTTTGTTCGCTAATCATCCTATCTGCCAAGGCAATTAATTTACTAATGTTTTTAGGAGATGCGGCATCCAGTTTTTCATCTACGCTTTGCAAATTTCTAGGTTCTATCCTTAAATAATGATCAGGAATTCCTAAAAAACTAAAAATTTGTTTCATGTAAAAATGACTAGTTTCTGTAGCTCCGCTCATCATCATATCAAGTAAAGCAGGAACTACAAAAAGCGCCTTCGTATCCTTTAATTCATCGCTATCATAAGATTTTTTAGAAGCACCAGTACCTAAAGATAATATGTAAACATCGGTTGGTATCAATTCCTCTGGATTTTTTTTAATTTCTACAAAAGCACTCAATGACGGGTTTGTGGCAAATATTCCACCGTCTAGTAAAGGATATCTTACACCAGCTAAAGAATGAATTTCTGCCACGCTAAAGTAGGTTGGTGCTGCAGAAGTTGCCCTACAAACATCTCTCACGTAAAAATCACGACTATCGCCACGAGTTTCTGCTACTTTTTGTCTGAAAAAATGTGCTTTTCTTAGTTCGATGTTGTAAGCAGTAATTATACAAGGTTTTATCAGCTGACTAAGTTTAACATTGCCAAAATAGTCTGATAATATTTTCTCCAATACGTTAGCATTGTATTTTTCACTGGTCCAGCCAATATCAGCAAAAAACCTTTTTATGCCTTTAGTAGAAAATATTTTAGAACCGTTATCTATATATAGATTTAAAGCTTCTTGAGCGGAAAATCTGGGCTTTTTAGGATTTTCTTTGGAGGGGCAAAGCAACAAACAAGTTAAGATGCCACCGGTGCTAGTGCCAGCAAAAAAATCAAAATATTCTCCAATGTAAGCTTCAGGATTTCCGGTTCTTTCTTTTAAACGTTTTTCCATCTCCACCAAAACCATCCCCGGGATAATTCCTTTAATTCCACCGCCATCAATAGATAAAATGGTATTCATTTTTCTAAAGTAGTGATAAAATATAAATTTGTTAATCTATGAATATTTTAATTGGTAAAATTTTGTGTAACCATGACGCCATTTATACCACCATCTAAAATTCC